>JBKKAO010000566.1:0-6131 GCA_046714645.1 Burkholderiales bacterium
GTACCAGCCTCACGGAAGCCCAGGCGAAGAAACTGGTGCGCGCCGGATACGTCAAGGAAGGCACGCCTAGCAATCTCGCCGTACCCCGAACCATGAAGACCGCCTTGGCGCGCCGCATCGCGCTGGTGGGTCCCTTGAAGGAGGAACTTGAGCAGGCCCAGGCCGCGCTCGCCCTCGCACTTCGGGACAATCATCCCAATGAAGAGACGGACCGCTTGCAAGGACAAATAGAAGAGATCGAGCGCCGCTTGGGGCATGTTCCTTTTCTGGACGATGTGGACCTTCGCTACCGGCATCGCATCTCGCAGCCCGCGCCGGTAGCGCGCGCCGTGATGTTCTGTCTGATGGATGTATCAGCCTCCATGGACGAGCAGAAGAAAGATCTTGCAAAGCGCTTCTTTACCCTGCTCTATCTTTTCCTCACACGAAAGTACGAGCAAGTGGAGTTAGTCTTCATCCGTCACACGGACGAAGCCGAAGAGGTGGATGAAAACACCTTCTTCTACGACCGGCGTAGCGGCGGCACGGTGGTGCTCTCCGCCTTGGAGCTGATGAAAGTGATCTGTTCCGCGCGCTATCCTCGCAGCGAATGGAATATCTACGGCGCGCAAGCCTCCGACGGCGATGCCTTCGGCGCGGACGCCGGGAAAAGCGCGCGCTTCTTGCGCACTGAGTTGCTGCCGCTCGCGCGCTACTTTGCCTACATCGAAGTGCCCGACGACATCATGCGGCGCAGCCCGTTGTGGGCGGCGTACGAAGAGATTGGCGATGCAGAGCCCAATTTCGCCATGACCCGTGTCACGCGCGCCAACGAGATTTACCCCGTGTTCCGCGAGCTTTTCAAGAAAGAGGTGTCGGCATGAGCGCACTCTCCCATGGGCCGGAATGGGATTTCGAACTGATCGAACGCTACGAACATGCGATCGCGGCAACCGCCGCGGAGTTCAAGCTCGATATCTATCCGAATCAGATCGAGATCATCAGTTCGGAGCAGATGCTCGATGCCTACGCCTCCAGCGGACTGCCCATCGGCTACCCGCATTGGTCCTACGGTAAGGCCTTTATTCGCAACGAGCAAGCCTATCGCAAGGGGTATCAAGGACTGGCCTACGAGATCGTCATCAACTCCAGTCCTTGCATCGCCTATTTGATGGAAGAGAACACCATGATGATGCAGGCCTTGGTGATCGCCCACGCCTGCTACGGTCACAACTCCTTCTTCAAGGGAAATTATCTGTTTCGGCAGTTCACTCAAGCCGATGCCATTCTGGACTACCTCGTATTTGCACGCAACTATGTGATGGAGTGCGAAGAGCGCCATGGCGTAGCCGAAGTCGAGGAAATCCTCGATTCTTGCCATGCCTTGATGAACTATGGTGTGGACCGCTTCAGGCGGCCCCATGCGCTATCCGCCAAACAACGGGAGGTACGCAAAACCGAACGGGAGAATTACGAGCAGCGGCTCTATAACGATCTGTGGCGCACGGTGCCGCAGAAAACCAAGGACGGTAAGGCGAAAACGCAAAACCGGTTCCCCGAAGAACCGGAGGAAAATATCCTCTATTTCGTGGAGAAGAACGCCCCTCAGCTCCAACCTTGGCAGCGAGAACTGGTGCGCATCTCCAGAAAGCTCGCGCAATATTTTTATCCGCAGATCCACACCAAGGTCATGAACGAGGGCTGGGCGACCTTCTGGCATTACACCATCATGCAACGCATGTACGATAAGAAATTGGTGGACGATACTTTCATGTTCGAATTTCTGCACAACCACACCAATGTGGTGACTCAACGGGATTTCGATCACGCGGGGTACCACGGTATCAACCCCTATGCACTAGGTTTTGCCATGATGCAGGACTTACGGCACATTTGCGAAACGCCCACGCAAGAAGACCGCACATGGTTCCCCGACATCGCCGGGAGCGATTGGCTCAAGACCTTGGATTTCGCCATGCGCAACTTCAAGGATGAATCTTTCATCGCGCAATACCTCTCTCCTCGGCTCATACGAGAGTTGCGCTTGTTCGCCATTGCCGATCACACTAGCGAGACCGATCTCAAAGTGGACAGCATTCATGACGAGCATGGCTACCGCCGCGTGCGCAACATGCTCGCCAACCAATACCGCCGGGAAAACATGCAACCGGATATCCAGGTCGTGCGCTACGACCGCCATGGCGACCGATCGCTCACCCTGCGCCACGAGATCCATCGCGGCCGTCCCCTACGCGACAAGGAAACCGAAGAAGTGCTGCGCCATCTCGGGCGCTTGTGGGGATTCAACGTCCATCTGGAGTCGGTTCACGCCGATGGGCGCTTAGAAAGCTTCAAGGAGTGGCGGCACTAGGGTCTGTGGCAAT
Organism: Burkholderiales bacterium; assembly: GCA_046714645.1. GTDB lineage: Bacteria > Pseudomonadota > Gammaproteobacteria > Burkholderiales > SHXO01 > SHXO01. The sequence continues at coordinate 2,364 of JBKKAO010000566.1, forward strand.
GCTTCTATTTCGCTTTGGCGAGCGCCTGGTCGATATCCCAAAGGATATCGCCGATGTCCTCCAATCCCACGGAGAGGCGGATCATGTCGGGCGTCACGCCAGCTTTGATCTGCTCCTCCTCGGAGAGCTGCCGGTGCGTGGTGGATGCGGGATGGATGACCAAGGTCTTGGCGTCTCCCACATTGGCGAGGTGGCTCAGGAACTGGCAGCCTTCGATGAACTTCACGCCAGCCTCTTGGCCCCCTTCGATACCAAAGGTCATGATGGCGCCCGCACCTTTCGGCATGTACTTCTTGCCTAGCTCGTAGTACTTGTTCGAGGGTAGTCCTGGGTAGTTCACCCATCCGACCCCTGGATGCGCTTCCAAGAATTGAGCCACCGCCAGGGCGTTCTGCACATGGCGCTCCATGCGAACATGCAGAGTCTCTAAGCCTAGCAGCAAAATCCACGCGCTCATGGGCGCTAGCGTAGGGCCTAGGGTACGCAGCGTTTCCATGCGGCACTTCATGGCATAACCAAAATCGCCGAAGGTCTCGTAGAAACGCACCCCGTGGTAGCCGCGCGAAGGCTCCGTCATCCCTGGGAACTTGCCGTTATCCCAAGGAAACTTCCCCGACTCCACCAACACCCCGCCCATGGTGGTGCCATGCCCGCCCATGAACTTGGTGGCCGAGTGCACTACGATATCCGCGCCCCACTCGAAGGGCCGGCACAAGTAGGGCGATGCAAAGGTGTTGTCGATCATCAGTGGGATGCCAGCGTCCTTGGCGATGGCCGCCACCGCCTCGATGTCGAGCACGTTGATGCGCGGATTACCTGCGGTCTCGGCGTAAATCACCTTGGTCTTGCTGGTGATGGCGCGCCGGAAATTCTCGGGGTCATCGGGGTCGACGAAGTTGGCCGTAATCCCCATGCGCGCGAAGGTCACGCCGAACTGCGAATAGGTACCGCCGTAGAGCGTGCTGGCGGAGAGAATCTCATCACCGGCTTCCACCAGGGTCAGCAGCGCCGTCATTTGCGCGGCTTGTCCCGAGGCGGTGGCGAGCGCCGCCCGGCCGCCTTCCAGCGCCGCCACTCTTTCCTCGAACACCGCCGTGGTGGGGTTGGAGATACGCGTGTAGACATTGCCGAAGGTCTGCAAGTTGAACAGACTCGCGGCGTGGTCAGCGGAGTCGAACACATAGGAAGTGGTTTGATAGATTGGCACCGCTCGGGAACCGGTCGCGGCATCGGGAATTTGTCCGGCATGGAGGCACAAGGTGCCGAAGGAAAATTGACGGTCGGCCATCTGATTTCGTGAGGCGTGAGGAGGGAGGCGTGAGGCGTTAAAGCACCATCAATAGGGCAAGTAATTGGGGCGCTTGGAGGATATGATCTTGGTGTTAACCCCGGCCCAATTGAGTCCTCCAAACAAGCGCGCATGTTCGATCTTCACGCACCGGTCCATCACCACTTCGAGCCCGGCGCAGCACGCTTTTTGCGCCGCGGCTTCATTGATCACGCCCAATTGCATCCAAAGCACTTTCGCCCCGATAACGATGGCTTCATCGGCAAGAGATCCGATTTCTTCGCTCTTACGAAAGCAATCGACGATGTCCACTTTCTCGGGAATATCGCGCAGGCTGGCGTAGCATTTTAGCCCGAGCACCTCCGGGTACTGCGGGTTCACGGGAATCACTTTGTAGCCATGATCGAGCATGTACTTCGCGGCGAAATAGCTGGGCCGCCACCAGTTAGCGGATAAGCCTACCACCGCGAGGGTCTTGCTCACGCTCAAGATGCGCCTGAGCGTGTTGATGTCTTCGTTCATCGGTGCTCTGGAGAGGACTGGGAAGCGCCAGAGTTTATCACCGCCCAGCGTCGCTCCTCTGCCATCCTCGCCAGGGTTCTGACTTCAGCGTAGAACGCTTGCAACTCACCACGCTTGTCCGCCAGCATGCGCTGTAAGCCGGGCACTAGCTGCGTGTACATGGCGACCGAGGCCAGCTGGGCATTGTTCACCGCTTGATTGAACCACGCATCATAGCCAGAAAATCCACCCCAACGCTGCTTCAGTCTTACGTAATCCTCACGCATGTCCATGAACGCACGCCGCTTGCGCACACGCTTTTCTTCCTCCGAGAGGGACTCATCAAATAGTTCAGCGAGTCGCGTTCTGGTTTTTTCCGCCAAGGCCAGAAAGTCTCTCTTGCGCATCTGGGCCTCATCGAAGGCTTGTTGTTGAAGCACGCTGCCCGTGGCCGCGATCCAGCGCTTGACGCCTTCTAGCTCCACCGCCGTGGCAAAGGATTCATTGAAGGTGCTGTCGCCTTTCGCATAGACCACTTGATGAGCCAGCTCGTGAAAGATCAGTCGTGCCACTTCGCTTTCCGGGTGGCCGATAAACGTGTTGAGCACCGGATCGTCCAGATAACCCAAGGTGGAATAGGCCGGCACGCCCCCCACGAACACATCGAAGCCTTGCTCGCGTAACCGGCCGCCGAGTTCCCGCGCCGCCTCCTCACGAAAGTAGCCGCGGTATCCCACGCAACCGGCGAAGGGAAAGCACCATTCCTTAGGCTTCGTGGAAAACTCGCGAGCCGCAAACACATTCCACACTACGTAGGGGCGGTTGATGTCGGCGTACTTCTTGTAACTCGGGTTATCGGGAAGCGCCAGCTCCTTGCTGGCGAAGGCGCGAATTCGCTGCACCAGGCGCAGCCGTTCACGAAGCTGCGCGCCGGTGGCCGGATCGACGATCACCTCCTCCACCGGCCGGGACTTGCTGGACAACTCCCATTGTCCGTTGATCGCTTGCCAATAAAACGACACTGTGCCGCAACCGGAGAGGAGCGCCACCGTCCCCATCACCGCGGCTGCCGCCCATGTCTTGCGTCTCACTTGACCTCGCCCCTTCGAAACGAGCCGGTGTTGAGAAAATGCGCCGCCTGTCCAGCCGCCATCGCGGAGAAGACCAATCCGGTATGCGTAACGGGGATCAATACAGAATCGCGCACGCCGGATAGCTGCGTTTCCGCCACGGGTACGGTGCCATCATGCGGCGCGGGAAGAGAAACGATCAAGCGCCCCAAGCCAATGCCTACGCTTCCGGCGATCACCCCCACGGCGACCCCCGGCGGCAAGCGCGGGATAACCCCTTCGACCAACTCGCGCCGCGCGCGGCCCAATAGCCACTTTCCAAGCGGGCGCTTCGCCAACTGCGCCGCCACGCTGGACCCTCTTACCGGAGCGCCCAACAAAACGATGCGTGACACACGCGGATCGGGATTCTCCGAGACATAGCGCAAACATATCAACCCACCCAGGCTATGCGCCACCAAGTGCACCGTGCGGCCCTTGAGCGACGAGACGTAACGCGCGAGCGCCTCGGCGTTGCCGGCAAAGCTGCGTCCCATGGACGGATAAGAAAATGCATGGGCATCGAACCCGTAGCGGCAAAGCCGTCTGCGGAATTGCTCGAACACCCAGCCGTGCAGCCATAGTCCGTGAACGATGACCACGGCGTCCTTCGTTGCAGGCACTGTCATCTCCGCTAACATTCCGTCTCCCACTGCGAATCGGCGTCCCAACCATGGATTTGTCTTGCGAACCTCTGCCCGCCAGTCTTCCGGCCGAGGGCGCCTTACCCATTGGCCATGCCGAACCCTTCAGTGACGTTCGGCTCACGGGATTGCTCGCCGAATCCATCGAGCTGCATGGTGTGGGAGCTCTCTCCAATGCGTTCGCTAGTGTAGCCGCGGAAACTCGCGCCGCGGGAGAGGAAGCAGC
>JBKKAO010000567.1:0-2642 GCA_046714645.1 Burkholderiales bacterium
GGGCTCGCCTTGATCATTCCAACCTCTCGGAGTCGCAGCGCGTAGAAACGCACCGCGTCTTCGGGGTCGTATTCCCGCCACTTGTCGTACGGGATCTCCTTCATTGTTTGCAGCGCATACTCGTAGCTGTACCCTTTTTCGGCGATCAACTTGGCGGCCTGTTCGGGTTCGGTCGCAAACAGATTGGCCGCCTTCAATATTGCTCGCAACACCCGTTTGGTCGCCACCGGTTGCTTGCGGACGAACTCACGATTTCCGGCCACCGTGCAGCAGAAGTACTGCGACCACGGACGGTCTTTCCCGCTGCTCACGACCTCGTGGCCGATCTTCTTCGCCCGTAATTCCTGCGGAACCGGCGGAAAGCCCATCAGTGCGTCAATCTTCTTCTCCGCCAAGAGTTTTATCGATTCCGCCGGCGGCTGCACAACGAATTTGATGTCCCGATGGGGATTCACGCCCACATAAGCGGCCATGCTTGCAAGGAAAACTTGGTGGGGCCCTCCCAACTCGGGAATTGCGACCGTTTTTCCCTTGAGGTCGCTGATGGTGCGCACCCGATCGGTTCCGAACAGTTCGTAGCAACCAACATGGACGCCGGCGAGGAGAACCAGCGGGTCGCCGGCATCCACCCGCATGACGGACGGTGCGACAAATACAATGCTGATGTCGAGCTCGCCGACATCGAACGCCTTGTACACCGCCCCTGCCCCGACCTTGACGTATTGCACGTCGGTAAATCCCTCGCCACGCAGAAGTTCCTCGGCGACGTACTGAGGCGCGACACAGATACCAGGGATCTGAGCCAACCGGATCCTCGTGGTTTCAGGAGGCGGCTCCGCCGCGACCGCTCGTGAGAAGCCCAGAAGCGATGCAGCACCTAAGGCAGACGTGCTGGCGATAAACCTGCGACGGCAGAATCCGTCGCGGCTCTTGTCACTCACTGTCTTCATCGCTCTGCCCTCCCTTGGTGATGCCGATTCGTTCAACACACTATGCGCTCTCCATCTCAAACTTGCACTGTGCACTCCCTGGATCTTTCCACGTAAAACGATTGGCTGCAAACTAACGCCGGCAATCAGGGGCCGGCGCAAGCAAGCGAAGCGCCGCTTGCGACGGTCCCCTGCATGGCCTTGTTAGGCGATGATGCTGGAAAACGACAACAAGCACGCTGCCGTGTGATGGAGCGCCATCAAGCGAGATCGCGCTCCACCGAGAAATCTGGGTCCCAAAGCCGAGCCCCGCCACGAAGCCAGACAAGACACCGCCCGGTTCCACGCGCCTAGCGCGCTAGATGTGAAGGTCCCTTTAACTTAGCCGCGAAATCCGCAATCGCGATCGCTGGCAAGGTGATGAACTTGGCTGTGCGTCGAGCGCCGAGGTCCACTGAGAGGTGTGCCATTGTCTCGTTATCAGGGGCATCGATCACAGTGATGAAATCGTAGGCTCCAAGCAGCGCGTACTGGGAGATTACGTTGCAACCCAACGCTTCGATTTCCTTGTCCACGGCTTGCAGCCGATCAGGGTTCTTATGAAGCGTTTCGCGACCTTCAGGCGTGAGCGTGCTTAAGAGAACGTATAAGGGCATGATTCCTCTCCTTGTTGATTGAACGTCGCCACGACAACAGAATTTATTATGGACGGAAAGCCGGGCAAGCACAATCCGAACCGGTCTATGCAAGGAATTGCCGTATGAGCCCGGCGCCTAACGTAGAAGTAACCGGTCTGCGCGTTTTCACGCAGGTCCGGTTGACTGCCGGGTTGGGCACCAGCCGCAGCGTCACGCGTAGATTGACAGCCGGGAAATGAAGGTTGCTATTTGCAGCTGCCGCCCCATTTTGCAATCGTCATATTCCCATCCGTTCTCACGTCTTGAAATCAGCCAGAGTCGGTCTTGCCAGCAAACTTCCCCGTCCCCCCAGTGGACTTCCATGTGCCCTTGTCAGCCCCCGCAACTTGCGAAAACTCAATGCTTTGCGTATCCCCGTCCTTGTCACGACGCGCGCAGTAACCATTGACTCGCACTTGCCGTCCGGGGTACTCAGCGCAGCGCCCAAGCATTCGCCTGTAGCAAGCTGGTAGATCGAATTCTCGCTCGTTAGCATGCTCGCTTGTCGGAAGGCGGTCAGCGTATGCCCATTGCCTAGATCCAGTGTCTCCACGCTTATGCCAACGAGGGAGTCATAACCCGTGCAGTTGTCCGCCCCAAGGGCCGCACTACAAATGAAGAGACTGGCTCGGATCAGGCAGGTACCCTGGAACAGCTTCGTAGTTCTCATGAGATTCTCCCAAGTGCTGGTACGGGGCTGCCTTGAATGCTCCAGGCTCCATGACCGCAGCCCCATGCTGTCACCGACCCCAACAGTTATTCACCAGACCCGTCGGAGAGGGCTATTAAAATTCGCGGAACCAGTTGATGCGCCGTAACTACTGGATTCAATTAGCCTTCCTTTCACCGTCGATCGCATCTGTAATGTTAATACGGATCGGGGATATGGGTGTACTGTGGCGGCTTTATCCCTCAAATAGGAGCGACACTTATGGGGTCCGATTCGCCAATCCCCTCAATCTAACGCCGATTCCCCGCCGCCTCGCCTGATGGATCAAGTTCATGCGGTCTGTCGACGTCGGCACCTCAGCCCGCG
>JBKKAO010000568.1:0-2521 GCA_046714645.1 Burkholderiales bacterium
GTCCTATTGATGGTCAAGGTCTTGGAGGACCCAGACAATTACCTTAACTAGAAAATATTTTGGTACGGATGGGGTGCGCGGGCGCGTGGGCGAGGCACCGATTACTCCGGATTTCGTCATGCGGTTGGGCTACGCGGCTGGCAAAGTGCTCGCCACTAAGGAAAGCCGGCCCGCCGGGCAGCACTCCGCGGTGCTCATCGGCAAGGACACGCGGATCTCCGGGTACATGCTGGAGGCGGCGCTGGAAGCCGGACTCTCGGCAGCCGGTGTCGATGTCCACTTGGCGGGCCCCATGCCTACACCTGCCGTGGCCTATCTGACGCGTGCCTTGCGTTTATCCGCGGGCATTGTCATCAGCGCCTCCCACAATCCCTTTGAAGACAACGGCATTAAGTTCTTCTCCGCCAGCGGCGACAAGCTGCCCGATGCGGTGGAGGCGGAAATCGAAGAAGGGCTTTCCCAACCGCTCAAGGTGTCTCCTTCGGCCCAACTGGGCAAAGCTTGGCGTCTGCGGGACGCTCAAGGCCGCTACATCGAATTCTGTAAGAGTACCTTTCCCTCCAATCAGAATTTGCGCGGACTCAAGATCGTCGTGGATTGCGCCCATGGCGCCTGCTACCACATCGCCCCCCATGTCATGCATGAACTGGGGGCGGAAGTCATCGAGATCGGCACGCAACCCGATGGTCTGAACATCAATCAAAATTGCGGCGCCGTGCATCCCCAGGCCATGGCGAAGGCCGTGCGTACCCATGGCGCGGATTTAGGTCTTGCGCTCGATGGCGACGGCGACCGCCTGATCTTTGCCGACCACAAGGGCAAGCTCTACGATGGCGACGAACTGCTCTATATCATCGCACGCCATCGCGCCGGCAACGGCACCTTGAAGGGGGGCGTAGTGGGCACGCTCATGACCAACCTGGGCTTTGAACACGCTTTGGGCCGCCTGGGAGTGCCTTTCCAGCGCGCGGCCGTGGGTGATCGCTACGTTCTGGAAAAGCTCTACGAATCGGGTTGGGAAATAGGCGGCGAGAACTCTGGACACATCATTTGCCTGGATAAACACACCACGGGAGACGGCATCGTGGCCGCGCTGCAAGTGTTGTTCGCGGTTCGGGCCACGGGGGCGGCCCTGTCCGAATTGCTGAATGGACTGACCATGTATCCCCAGGTGTTGCTCAACGTGCACATGGCAAAACGCTCTGAATTGCGTACCCATCCCCGCGTACAGGCGGTGGTGAGGGATGCGGAAAGCCAACTCAACGGCAAGGGCCGCGTACTACTCCGCCCCTCGGGGACGGAACCGGTCATCCGCGTCATGGTGGAAGGCGAGGCTGGCCCGCTGGTTCGCACGCTGGCGGAGGGAATCGCCGCCACCGTTAAGGAGATCGCCGAAGCGGCGTAGTCTCTTTGAGGGATAGATGACATGAAAGTGTCACATCCCGTCCTTAGAATCCAAAGCGGTTTGGATCTCTACAGGGAAAATTCATGAAAGGTATGCTACGAGGAATTGCTGCGACTGGCGCTCTAGCGCTGGCCGCTTTCAACGTTCAGGCTCAGTTGGTCAAAGTGGACGGTTCGAGCACCGTTTTCCCCATCACCGAGGCCGTCGCGGAAGACTTCCAGCGCGCCACCAAGGGCAAGATGAAGGTCACCGTCGGCATCTCAGGTACAGGCGGAGGATTCAAGAAGTTCTGCCGTGGCGAGACCGATATCTCCAACGCCTCACGCCCGATCCTCAAGTCCGAGATGGAGGCCTGCAAGGCCGCTGGAATTTCCTACTACGAACTGCCCGTCGCCTACGACGCCCTCACCGTGGTCATGAATCCTCAGAATCCATTCCTGAAGACTATGACCGTCGCGGAACTCAAAAAACTCTGGGAACCCGCCGCGCAGGGCAAGATCACCAAGTGGAAGCAAATCAATCCCGCGTGGCCCGACCAACCCATCAAGCTTTTCGGTGCGGGTGCCGATTCCGGTACCTTCGATTACTTTACCGAGGCGATCGTCGGAAAAGCCAAGTCCAGCCGGGGCGATTTCACCGCGAGCGAAGATGACAATGTGCTAGTGCAAGGCGTATCCCGAGACATTAACGCATTGGGTTACTTTGGCTATGCCTACTATGCCGAAAACCAGGACAAACTCAAGGCGGTGGCTGTGTCGGCCGCGCCCGGCAAGCCCGGTGTGGAACCCTCCGTTGATAACGTGGTGAACGGTAGCTACCAGCCCTTATCCCGGCCGATATTCATCTACATCAATGCCAAGGCATACGAGCGGCCTGAAGTAAAGCAGTTCATCGAGTACTACATGAAGAACGCCGCGCCATTGGTGTCCGAGGTGAAGTACGTGGCGTTACCCAAGAAGGCCTACGATTACAACATCGAGCATCTCAACAAGAAACAGCTGGGTACGAAGTTCGGCGGCGAGAACAAAGTCGGCCTGACCATCGAAGATCTGATGAAGCTCGAGGCCAAGCTGTAATACAGCCTTTAGACGATCACGGCTGTTGTGGAGGGGCCTC
>JBKKAO010000569.1:0-4011 GCA_046714645.1 Burkholderiales bacterium
AAGTCTTTTGTAACGTTATCCCCTAACGTTCCCACTTCCTCATCATCGGGGTCTCTGGTCTCCTCCTCCTCCCCCAAATCTCGATGGTGTAGAAGCTAACCCCGGGTCCAACGACCCGGGGTTTTCATTTGTACTCCTCGCACATCGCATTGGGTGAACCCTCCCACCCCTATAATCGATTCGTTATCCGGAGAAGTTGGTCATGATCATGAATTCGATTCTGCGGGGGTTTGTCCTCGTAGCACTGGCCTTACCCGCCGTAGGCGCCGTGCATCAGGAGGGCGATGCCGATGAAGAGCCTTACCCGGCGATGGACTGCGAGCACCCACCCACCGGCGCACTGAGAAAGCTTCCCGAACCGCTTTCGCACTGGGCGAGGATTAGTTGCTTCCCTTCCGGGCAGGCCTTGAGCCAGTCAGCCCATGCGCAATGGCGCTATCCCGGCAGTTGGACAGACAAGGTGTTGTTGCCCGCGCGTACGGCCGCGGACGAGAACGATGCGCGGCCTCGTTATTTCACCCAGTTTGAGGTGCGAGAGTTACCTTCTGCCGAGGCGCGCGACCGGCATCAGAGTTTGTTGAAACAAGTTCCAGTTTATGCGGACCGGATATCCGAGGGCACACAAGTGCCGGATGCGCCGGTCGCGGCATGGGAAATCGTGGGTACCAACAACCAGAGCAATTCTTTTCGGCTCTACATGATGCAACACGAAGGCAAGCGGGAAATGTGGGGATTGATGTGTGCACCTCAGTGCGAGTCGCACTTGTCTTTCATCGTCACTCTCTACAATTGAACGGGTGGCGGCTATGAAGCTAGATATCGGTACAGTTCTTCCGGAGGACGCCAAACCGGCCCCACTCATCGGCCGTCTATGGTCTCCTGGGCCGCTCCCAGGTCCTTCTCTCGTGTGCGTACACGAGGGCCAGATTCATGACCTAAGCCGCCTCGCGCCGACCTGCTCGGAGCTACTCAATGGAGATGCCCCTGCCGCCGCGGTGCGATCGGCCCTTCGCGGCGGTAGCGCGAGTGTCATCGCATCTTTGGAGGAGTCGCTACAAAACTCCGTCGCCGAACGCGCTAGCCCTCAAAGTGCGCACTTTCTCACGCCCATCGATCTGCAAGCCGTGCGCGCCTGTGGCGTGACCTATGTGGCGAGTATGTTGGAGCGCGTCATCGAAGAGCAGGCCAAAGGGGATCCCCAGCAGGCGGAGGAACTGCGACACGCGATCCGCGAGGAAATCGGAGCGGAACTGAAGAATATCAAGCCGGGTTCTCCCGAAGCGATGCGAGTGAAGGAATCACTCATCAAACGCAAGCTCTGGTCACAATATCTGGAAGTGGGCATTGGCCCTGACGCGGAAGTTTTCAACAAGGCGCAACCCATGTCTGCCGTGGGGATCGGCGCCGAGGTTGGTATTCTCTCCAACTCATCCTGGAACAACCCCGAACCCGAGTTGGTATTGATCGTAAATCGCCGAGGCCACATCATTGGTGCCACCTTGGGCAATGACGTCAACTTGCGCGATTGGGAAGGCCGCAGTGCATTGTTGCTCGGGCGCGCCAAGGACAACAACGCCAGTTGCGCCATCGGCCCCTTCATACGCTTGCTCGATGAAACCTACACTCTAGACGATATGCGGCGCACTCAGATCGCGACAGAAATCGCCGGCCCGGATGGATTTCGCGCGCAGGGAAGTTACAGCGTGTCCCAGATCAGCCGTGACCTCACGGATCTCGCCTCCCAGGCCATCAACCGGAATCACCAGTACCCCGACGGGCTCGCCTTGTTCCTAGGTACGGCGTTCTCGCCCACGCAAGATCGCGGAGAACCCGGGAAGGGTTTCACCCATCACGTGGGCGACATCGTATCCATTCGCTCGCCGCGCCTGGGCGCGTTGATCAATCGTGTCAATCTATGCGACCGCATCCCGGAATGGAGCTATGGCGTTACGGAACTCATGCGAAACTTGAGCGCACGGGGCTTGATCTAGCGACCCCGTAATTCGGCTGCTCGTCGCTCGGCGTCATGCCTTTCACCCTCGCCCACCCCGCCGCAGCGCTTCCCTTGTTTCGGCCGCTTCACCGCTTCGGTGTGCTGTCCGCTTTGGTCATCGGAAGCATGACGCCGGACTTCCCCTACTTTCTCACCGGGGATTTGACGCGTCGTGAGTCACACAGTTTCGCGGGCCTGTTCTATTTCTGCCTGCCCTACGGTTTGATCGCGTACTTACTGTTTCACTTCGTACTGAAACATCCGCTCATCGCCTTGCTGCCGGGCGCCGCGCAAGCACGAGTTCTGGGCGTTTGCCCAGTATTGTGGCGATTGCCGAAAGCGAGCTGGGCCGCTGTTCTGGTATCGTTGCTAGCCGGTGCCGCCACCCACGTGATTTGGGATAGCTTCACCCATCCAGGAGAGACCATCGTCCAAACCCTGTTACCGCTGCGAACTTATCTGTTTAGCTTGCAAGGTGCGCGGTTCTACGTGTTCAACGTGCTGCAACACATGAGTACCGTTGTGGGATTCGCTCTACTGGCGTGGTGGGGAACACGTTGGCTGCGCAGCGCTCCGGTGACGCCGTACGCGCTACCTTTCTCCCTACCGGCTTCCACTCGTGTGTGGATCATCGCGCTGTGCGTAACCATCGCGGCCTACGACTTCTTGGAGGTGGGGACGCTGGCGTTGTACCAGTCGGTATCGCTGATTCGCTTACGTCACTGGGTCGGCCCCGCCGTGACGACGGCGATGGCGCATGCGGGGATAGTCATCATCTTCTATAGCCTGTGCTGGAACATCGCCGCATTTTTTCGATTGCGACGAGCCGCGAGGAGTCTAATAGCTTAGAGGTGTCTGCCTCAGAAGGAAGCGAACATAATCCCCAGATGGGTGGTATCAGCCTAATTCAATGCGAGCGATACATCGCGGACAAGATCATGCGCGCACGAGCCCGCCGCCCGTCTTCGCCCCTCGCCTTGTTGACGGGTTAACTGAGGAATCTAGGTTAAAGCCACACAACCCTAGGAGGAGATCATGGCCTATCTGCACGGAAAATTCGTTTGGTTCGAACACATGTCCAGCGACGTCGCGCGCGCGCTCGGGAGTTCTACGCCAGCTTGTTCGAATGGAAGTGCGATGCCATCCCCATGGGCGAGATGCAATACCACATGATTCAAGTGGGCGACACTGGAATCGGCGGCTTTCGCACCTTGCCCTCGGGTACGCCAAGCCATTGGATGTCCTATCTCTCCGTCGCCGATGTCGATGCCACCGTGAAGGCCGCGCAACAGGCCGGTGCTCAAGTACTCATGCCGCCCACGGACTTTCCGCCTGTGGGACGCGGTGCCACCATCGCCGATCCCACGGGCGCAGTGCTATCCGTATGGAAGTCCGCGCAAGAAGATCGCGCCGACTCCACCCCGGTCAAATTTGGCGATTGGTACTGGAACGAGTGCCTGACCACGGACGGCATGAAGGCCTTGGCCTTTTATGAAAAGGTTTTCGGCTACACGCACGACAGTATGGACATGGGTCCCCAGGGGACGTACTACATCCTCAAGAAGGACGCCATACCGCGGGGCGGGCTCATGCAACCCAAACAAAGCATGCCTTCGGCTTGGGTGCCCTACGTGCACGTGAGCGAGTGCGACGCCTCGGAAAAGAAAGCCAAGTCCCTGGGCGCAAGCGTTCTCATGCCCAGTACCGACATTCCCAACGTCGGGCGCTTTGCCGTGCTGCAAGATCCCACGGGAGCTGTGATCTCGATCATTCGCGGGCAGGCAGCGAAGTAGTGGCCGCATTCAAACCGGTACCGATCGCGCTTGCCGAGCGCTTCGATGCGAGTCTGCCCGACGATGAATTAGCGCAAAGGCGCAATATGTTTGGTTGTTCCTGCGCGTTCGTAAACGGCTATATGTTCGCTGCCGCATGCTCACAGCGTTCCAGGCTTTAGGAAAGTGAGCACGACCTCTCCGCTTTCGGATTGCAAAGTCAGAATCACTTTTCCGGCGATGGCC
>JBKKAO010000570.1:0-2647 GCA_046714645.1 Burkholderiales bacterium
CGCGGCTTTTCGTTGGCCGCCGCGGCCGGCGCCTTGGCCACCGCCCAGATCACCAGCATCGCGGCCCGGCCATTCTGGGGAGTGATCACGGATCGCTATGTGGCGCCAAGAATACTGCTCGGCTTGCTCGGACTCGGCATGGCCGCCACACTTGCCCTGTTTGGAATGCTGGCCACGCACGCTTCCCTCGTACTGGTCGTGGGTGCGGCGATGTTGGTCGCCGCGACGGTCGTAGGCTGGAATGGTGTCTTCTTTGCGGGCCTTGCGCGACACGCGCCGCCCCAGGAAATCGCCATGATCACCGGCGGCACGCAGTTTTTGACTTTCAGTGGCGCCATGGTCGCTCCGCTGGTGTTCGCCGCGGGCGTCACCGCTTTAAATAGCTACTCCCAAACCTTCATGCTGTTCGCGCTAGCCCCACTCGCAATGGGACTATGGCTTTTGATAGAGGAGAAGAGACGCGGTTTTCCCGAGTGAGTCTGCACTTATTCATCTTAAGCAATATTTGCCCAGAATTTCACAAGTTGGCCGGTCGAATGGCCAATCTGCCACGACCCAAGGCACAACCGCGGTCGCGCGGCTCATGTCAACCCATAAGAGGTTCTCGTCAACGCATATACCCTTCGCTCAGAAACGGTACGCGATTCGACGCTGTATAGAACGGATGAGCATGCTATTGGTGTGGCAGTGGAGCTGTACCGATGTAGCGCCGAGCAATGAAGCATCTGCAAAGGAATCAACCATTCGTCCCATACGATTCACACCGCCTGTAGGAACTATGGCATCTTGGACAACATGGCCGAAAATTCGCTGTCGGAAGTGAAATCGCGCTCGATAACACGCCAGAAGAATTCGCTGAGTTCATGAAGGCCGAGACCGCGAAATGGGGGAAGCTTGTTAAGGTATCGGGAGCAACGCTGGATTGAATCCCCACCAGACCCTTTAAGGCATCTCGTCCTCAAGCATGTCCAAGAGCTAATCCTCCATCGGCATCTTGGCGCGGAATCGAAATCGACGCGCGCCGCGGCAAGGCTCCAAACCGATCACCGGCAACCGATGCCGGCGATTCCACGGCGATTACCGCACTAAAGTTTCCAGGGCTTCCTTCGCTACGGCCTGGCGCAGCCATGACGTTTGCTGGGGCCGTCACCGTTCCCAGCATTGTCGTCGTAATGCTTCTGCTGGAATGGGCGTCCACACCAGCATCGTCCTGAAGCGGATCGGCGGCTGCGCGACATTAGTACCGCCGCCGATACTAAAGTTACATTCCACGTTTTCGCGCGCGCCGCTGCGCGTTGCCATCTGCTTGTTCGCCACCGGTACAAGCTCCAAATCGCCCTCCGCCCATCCCCGCTGCAGCGGCGGGTGATTCCACAGGCGCAGTGGCCCTCCAACGAAAGGGCTTGGACCGTCGAGTGTCTATTCAACGGATTTTTGATGGGAAATTTATACAAAACCCTCAAGAACCGCATGTATATGAGCTAACTGGCGGAAAGGGTGTCGTTCACATCCCGACTGGAACGCCTTATTAGTGGCCGTCGTAGCTATTCTTAATTGGAGATATGCCCCAATTATGCCCCAAGTGCTTTAATTTTCTCGTTTCATGGATTTCTACCAAGCTGACAGAACCGAGGTGGCGGGTACCATAATTCCGGCATCATGTGCGGACGCTATGCTCACTACGTCCCGATATCCCGCCGTCGTGACAGTGAAGAATTGCTCTTTACCTTCTTGGATCGCAGCGTGGCATTTGTGCCGCACTACTACGCCGCGCCCACTCAGTACTTGCCCGTATTTCGAATTGATCCCGAGCGGGGCCGTTAATTGGTGCCGCTGAGATGGGGCTTGATCCCCTCTTGGGCGAAAGACCCATCCATCGGCCCCAGACCCGGGATCGGTACAAGGAAATGAACAGGGCAAGCCAATGACGCACCCGCTTGCTCGACCCCATCCATGACCCCAACCTAAACTCGGACGCTAATTGCTCTGGCTGCGCTAAACGATTGGTGGCGTCTGGGCGTTATTTCCCTCGCTCGCACCCTTGTTATCGTAACCAAACTGCGCGAATAATCCCAGATGCATTGTGCAAGGAGGCCGCGACGCTCCCCCCCAGTTCGCGCGGAACGCGCCAGGCGACGAAAGTTTCCGTCACATCCGTTGGTGCCAAGGTAGACCCGGCCTCGCCGAGAGAGGTGCGCAACCCCCATGCCCTTCTTGTGGTTTAGATCAGGAGGGGACGCTCAGGCCTTCAACTCTTTCTTGATCTCATTGAGAAAGCGCCAATCGGTGCCTTGGGAGATGAGCTTCTGTGGGCTCAATTTGATCATCCCGACCTCGTGGAGCCGAAGAGCATGAAAGCGCAAAGTGTCCTCGGGACTAAACTCTCGCCAGCGCATATAGGGCAGCTCCTTGAGTACTCCGAGCGCTAGGTCATAATTAGCTTCATAACCCTTGGCCACGATGAACCTTGCAACGCGCTCGGGCTCGTTGGTACAGATGTCGGCGGCTTTGAGGAATGCCCGCAACGCTCGTTTCGTTGCAACCGGATACTTTTGCACGAATTCTCGATTGGCCATGACCATGCAACAGAAGTATTGAGACCAAGGCCGATCTAGCGTGGTGTTGACGATCACGTGCCCGATTTTCT
>JBKKAO010000571.1:0-4499 GCA_046714645.1 Burkholderiales bacterium
GGAAAGAGATAATACCTCATCCCCGGCAAAACCTTAGAAACATGGGGTTTTCAGCTAGAATCAGCGCGTCTCACATCTGCTGCTCTCGCGCCCCGGTAGCTCAGTGGATAGAGCAACCCCCTCCTAAGGGGTAGGTCGCACGTTCGATTCGTGTTCGGGGCGCCATAAACCTGAGGGACTTAGCGCGTATGCGCTGAAGTGCTCTTTGAGCGCGTGAAATCGCAACACTTCGCGAGAGGCAAATTTCTTCTTTGGACATATCTCAAGGATTTCTCGTCCGGCCGTAAAGTCGGGGTCGCAGGTGAGACACAAACCGTGCTCACCCGAATTCGTACGTCCGAAGATGACAAGTCCCGCACGTTTGAGCCGCTTTACATGTTGCTGTCGGCGGCAGCTCGCGGAGAATCCGCAAAAAACTTCGAGCCTCGCGTCATGCGCACGCCCGCAACAGGAGACGTGAGGTCCTCCAGCGCGTCGTATTTTTCGTAATCAGCGAAAGCGATCATGACGTGATTATGTACCACTCCCGAACGTTCGAGACACGCCAGCGCTACGTCAGTTGACAGCTCTCCCCTCACCGGAGTAACGTCGTTTCGCGGTTCCAATGCAGCTTTTCGTGGAGGCTAATGTGCGCAGCATGTGATGCCGAAACCAAAGGGGAGTAGCCTCACAGCACTGGTCGTCAATACGGGATTACCTCCCCGGCCATGCTGGCAACGCGAGTTGTGGCGAGACCTTTACCGACCGGTAAAGGTTTTGCCCTTACCTTGCGGCCGGCGTTCCAAGGGCGAAGCGATGTTGTGGAGCACCCCATGGACCTACCGGTCGCCGAATTCCTTGTCGTATCCCTTCCCGGCGGCTCCGTCTGGGCGTGTCATCCCGGCGCGGCCGCGTATCGCCCCCACCGTGCCTGAGTTTATGAAAAGCGCTTCCCCTGCCGCCTTGCCATCCAAGGTGCACGCGCCCGCCTGGCACGGTCTGCCCATCGCGGATGTGAGCGAGCAACTTGAGACCGACGTCACAGTTGGGCTGACGCACGCAGAGGCGGCAAAGCGAAGCGCACACTACGGCCCCAACGCGATCCAGGAGGGAGAGCACCGCAGTCCCTGGCGCATGGTGCTCGATCAGTTCACCGACTTCATGATCATCGTGCTGTTGCTGGCGGCGGTGGTTTCGGGATTCATTGGCGAGGTCATCGACACGATCGCCATCCTTGTGATCGTACTGATGAATGGGGTCATTGGGTTCATTCAGGAATACCGGGCCGAGCGCGCGATGGCCGCGCTTAAGAAACTCGCTGCCGCTACGGCACGCGTGCTGCGGGACGCTACGGTGGCGGACTTGCCGGCGGCCGATTTGGTACCCGGGGATATCGTCGTGCTCGAAGCAGGGAACGTCATCCCGGCCGATTTGCGGCTATTCGAAAGTATGGTGCTCAAGACCGAAGAGGCCGCGCTCACCGGCGAGTCGGTGCCCGTGGAGAAGTGCACTGAAGCGATGGAAGGTAGCGACCTAACGATAGGTGACCGCCGCAATATTGCGTACAAGGGGACGACGGTTGCCTACGGTCGCGGTCGCGGCGTGGTCGTGGCAACGGGCATGCAGACCGAGCTGGGAAAGATCGCCACCCTGCTGTCGCTGGAAGGCGAGGTGAAGACGCCATTGCAAAAGCGGCTGGCGGAGTTCGGGCGCAAGCTTGCGATCGCGGCGCTTTGCATCTGCGGCCTCGTGTTCGTCGTCGGTCTCATGCGTGGCGAGCCGCTGGCGCTGATGTTCCTGACTGCGGTGAGCCTCGCGGTCGCGGCCATTCCAGAGGCCCTGCCCGCGGTGGTCACCATCTCGCTGGCGCTTGGCGCCCACAAGATGGTCAAGCACAACGCGCTGATTCGGCGCCTGCCGGCGGTGGAAGCGCTGGGCTCCGTCACCTACATCTGTTCGGACAAGACCGGAACTCTCACCCAGAACCGAATGAAAGTCGAGCAGTTCTGGGCCGAGGACCGGCATCTGAAGCACTCCGGCAACGAAGGAATGGAAGGCGACGCGATGCGGCGGTTGTTAACGGCACTCGCCCTTAACAACGATGCCTCCGCTGCGGACGGCACCCCCGAATTTGGCGACCCGACCGAGATCGCGTTGCTCTTTGCGGCGCGCCGGGCGGGCTATGAAAAAGATGCGCTCGAAGCGGCGACGCCACGCATCGCCGAGCTACCGTTCGATTCCGAGCGCAAGCTCATGACAACCATGCACCGCGAGAGCACGCGCATCGTCGCGTACACCAAGGGTGCACCGGAGAAGATCATCGAACGTTGTATGCACGCCCTGCAAGACGGTCAGACCGTCCCGCTCGCCGTCCAAGAGGTGCTCGATGTGGCCGAGCGCATGGCCGCCGAGGGCTTGCGGGTTATCGGCGTGGCCTACCGGCACTGGGACAGCATGCCCGCGCAGCTCGCCTCCGCAGACCTCGAAAGCAACCTCATCTTTCTCGGCCTGGTCGGGATGATCGATCCGCCGCGGCCGGAAGTGAACGAAGCTGTGCGATTGTGCAAGACCGCCGGCATTACACCGGTGATGGTAACCGGGGACCATCCGGCGACGGCACGCGCGATTGCTTCGCGGCTGGGTATTCTGGGTGAAGGCGGCAAGGTGCTCACCGGGCAGGAGATGTCGCGGTTCAGCCCGGCTGAGTTCGAACTCGAAGTTCGCGATGTGCGTGTTTACGCACGCGTGGACCCGGCACAGAAAATCATGATCGTCTCCGCGCTCCAGGCCCAGGGTGAGTTCGTCGCCATGACCGGCGACGGCGTCAACGACGCGCCCGCCATCAAGCGCGCCGAGATCGGCATCGCAATGGGCAAGATCGGCACTGATGTGTCCCGCGAAGCCTCCTCGATGGTGCTGCTCGATGACAATTTCGCCACCATCGTAACCGCCGTGCGCGAAGGCCGCCGCATCTACGACAACATCCGCAAGTTCATTCGCTTCGTTATGGGTGGCAACTCCGGCGAGATCTGGACGATTGCGATCGCGACGTTCATCGGCCTTCCGCTTCCGCTGCTGCCGATACACATCCTCTGGATCAACCTCGTCACCGACGGCCTGCCGGGGCTCGCGCTCGCGGCGGAGCGCGAAGAACGCGACATCATGCTCCGGCCTCCGCACGCCCCTTCCGAAAGCGTTTTCGCGCGCGGGATGTGGCAACACATCTTATGGGTCGGGATATTGATGGGAGCGATCTGCCTAGGCATCCAGATATGGGCCACGGCACAAGGCTCGGAGGGTTGGCAGACGATGGTGTTCACGGCGCTGACCATGTGCCAGATGTATCACGTGCTCGCGATTCGCTCCGATCGCGATTCGCTGTTTACGATTGGCGTGTTCTCCAACCGGTTCGTGATTAGTGCAGTGTTACTGACGTTCGTGCTGCAGATCGCGGTCATCTACACGCCGGTGCTCAATCCGATCTTCAAAACGACGCCGCTGACCGCGCGGGAACTTGCGATCTCCATGCTCCTGCCGGCACTCGTACTAGTGGCCGTCGAGATGGAGAAGTTCGCGATCCGAAGAGGATGGCTTTACCAGGAGCGCCGCGCGGCGGCACCCGGTGCGGGTCTGGAAACCGAGAGTCCGTAATGTGTACCGGCCGCGGAACAGTCGTAAAGGCCGGTTTCGTGACGGCGCGCCGCTCGGACGCCATTGCAACAGACCCTGAAGGAGAACGCCATGTTGAGAGTGCTGCTTCCCATCGACGATTCGAGCAAGCTCGAACAGGCTTTGCGCGACATTGCAATGCGCGAGCGGGAAAGCCGCTGGCCGATCGAGGTCCACATCCTGCACGTTGAACCGCCCTTGTCCCGCCATATTGGGACAAGCTTCCGCGCGGTTCGGTGACGAGTTATCACGACGACCGCAGCCGGCAGATATTGGCTCAGGTAGCCGCGGCGTTCGCGGAAGCCAATATTCCGCACAAGACGCACGCTGTGGTAGGCGATCCGAATGTATCGTGCGCTTCGCTAACGAAACTGGCATCAATCGCATCGTTATGGTAACGCACGCCCGCGAATCGCTCACCGAGGTGTTACTCGGCTCGGTGGCCGCGGGTGTCTTGCAGCACTCTGCCGTCCCGGTGGAGGTTGTCCCCATCGAGCCGGGATCCCGGCTAAGTGTCTATGCGCGCGCCGCCGGCGTGAGTGCGACCATTCTCACGCTGGTGTATCTCGCTCTCGAATAGTCCTACTTGCGCTGAATGGAGATCGCCAGCGGTCGGACCGGCGACGCGGTTGCGCCCCGCATCTTCAAAGGGGAGGCAATGAACAAGAACTCGTACACCTGATCCTTCGCCAGGTCTTCCAGCCACAGGGCTTCGAGTAGCGATACCCCTTGCTCTGCCTGCAGATAGGTGTGCACAGGTACGAAATTCGCAGGATCCTTGGAGGGAAAGCTCTCGACGCCAAAGTTATCAGCGCCCAACAGCATCGCCTTCTGCCCTTCCACTAGCCATT
>JBKKAO010000572.1:0-6470 GCA_046714645.1 Burkholderiales bacterium
GGCAACGTGTACTACCGCCACTACAAGAACACGAATACCAGCAGCAACGTGAACGACGTTTATGACGGTACATCGCAAAATAGTTGTGACGGCACGGATCCAGATAAGCCTTGCACGGGCATCAACGACCGTAGCGTTATCGACACCAATGGCTATGGGGCTTCGCTTCAATATAGCGTGCTACGTCCGTTGGGCGAAATGAAGAATAGCCTCAGCGCCGGCGGGACCGCCGATCTGGGCGATACCGATTTTAAGCAGTTTGAGCAGAACGCCCTATTTACGGCCGAGCGAAATGCCGCGGCGGTGGGCGGTTTCCAACAGGAGACGCATGCAAAATCCACCACGCGCTATTTGGGCATCTACTTGATGGATAATCTTTCCATCAGTGACGAACTGCACCTTACCCTCTCCGGCCGCTTCAATCGCGCGAATATCAAGATCGAGGACCAATCTGGTCTTGACCCGCAACTCAACGGAGACCACAGTTTCAGCCGCTTCAATCCCGCCATCGGCCTCAACTACAACCCCGACAAGACGCTGACCACTTACGCCGCCTATAGCGAGGGCATGCGTGCGCCCACGGCCATGGAACTGACGTGCGCGGACCCAAATAATCCCTGCAAATTACCCAACAACTTCCTGGCCGATCCGCCGCTCAAGAAGGTGGTATCGAAGACGCTGGAACTGGGCGCTCGCGGAAAAATGTCCGATGCCCTGGGCTGGAGTGCCGCTGCCTATCGCACGGATCTCAACGACGACATTATTTTCGTGTCCACGACCGGCGCGGGCGCGAACACCGGTTTCTTCCAGAACATCGCCAAAACGCGGCGGCAAGGTTTCGAGCTTGGGGTACACGGCCAGGCGGCGCAGTTTCGCTACTCGGCGAACTACGGCTATACCCAATCCACCTTCGAAACCAACCTGGCGATTAGCAGCCCGAACAACAGTAGTGCCGTCGGCGGAGATATTCAGGTGCGTCCTGGAAACAAGGTTCCAGGCATTCCTCAACACACCGCGAAAGTGCGGCTGGCCTATGAGGTGGACCAACAGTATTCCGTGGGTACCAGCGTGGTGTATTCCGGCGCCCAGTACGCGCGGGGCGATGAAAACAACCAAGACGCCAACGGACAGATCCCCGGCTACACCATCGTGCATCTGGACGGCTATTATCAACTTGGCCCCAGTCTGCAGTTGTTCTTCCGGGTGCAGAATCTATTCGACAAGAAGTACGAGACCTTCGGAATTCTGGGTGAGAATTTCTTTAACGGTCCCAATCGAACCTTCGACGAGTCCTTGGAAGCTCCTGAACAGTTCCGCTCCGCCGGTGCTCCCCGCGCCGCATGGATCGGCATTAAGTATGAATTCGGTGGCCGCAGGGGCACGGCCGCTGCGCAACAAGACGACTGATCTAGTCTTCCGACGCAGCACGAATCGGGCGCCCCCTCACGGGGCGCTTATGCGTGGGTCGCGCACTTTATGATCCCCCTCGCCGGAACGAAGGAACGATCGCCGGGTCAGAGGCTACAATTCGCCTTTTTTCGAGGTTCCGCCAAAGGGAGGAGATTCATGAAGTTTTCACGCGCCACGCACCCGTACATCACCGCCACGCTGGCGAGCATGCTGTGTCTCGCCGTTACAAGCGTTTGCGCCGGAGATGAAAAAGGCTTCGCTTACGTCAGCAATCAGGAGGGCCATATCACAGTCATCGACCTGGGCACCTTCGAAACCGTCAAGGAAATCGACACGGGTTCGAAGTCCCCACGTGGCATCGGTGTCACGGCGGATGGAAAGCTGCTGGTCACAGCCAATGGCGACGCGGGGGATATTTCGCTCATAGACCGTGTCAGTGGCGAGCTGATCAAACGCATTCCCATCGGTAAGAATCCCGAGTTCGTGCGCGTTCGCGGCGATTTCGCCTTCGTCTCCTTCGAACCGGCGGCCGTTGGCGGACCGCCGCCGGCGCCGGGTTCGGCAGAGGCTAAAGCCTTGGAGAAAGCGCGCGAAGACGACGATGCCGAGCCCGCGAAAATCGCCGTGGTGGACCTCAAGGAAGGAAAGGTCGTGCGTGCCATCGCCGGCGGCATGGAAACCGAAGGCATCGAGTTCTCCGCCGACGGCAAGAGGATTTTGGTGACCAACGAAGCAGATGAAAACGTCAGCGTGCATGAGATCGCCACCGGCCGGTTGGTGAAAAAGATCAGCACCAAGAAGTACGGCAACCGGCCGCGCGGCATCAAGATGTCGCCCGATGGCAAGACCTACGTCGCGAGCCTGGAATACGGCAACAAACTAGTGGTGATGGATAGCAAATTCAAAGTGCTCAAAGTTGTCCCGACTGGAGAAGTCCCCTACGGCTTGGCCTTCGATCGCAAGGGCGAGCGCTTGTTTGTTGCGCTCTCGAAAGGCGGCGCGCTGCAAGTCTTCGACACCAAAACCTATACCGAGATCGGACAGGCCCCGACCGGGAAGCGCTGCTGGCACTTTACCTTTACTCCCGACGACCGCCACATCGTGGTGGCCTGCGGCCGCTCCAACGAGATAGTGATTATCGACGCCGCCACCTTACAACCGATCAAGCGCATCGAGGACAAGCAGATTCCCTGGGGAGTCGTAACCTATCCGAAGTCGGTGGGCAGCTTGGACGTTCCGTAAGGATAATAATGAAACTCCCTCATCTCAAGGCTCTCGTCTTCGACGTATTCGGTACCGTCGTGGATTTGCGCGGCAGCATCATTCGAGAGGGCCGCGCGCTGGGTGAGAAGAAGCGGATCGCGATCGATTGGGTGGCCTTCACCGATGCATGGCGGGCAGATTACCGCCCCGCCATGCACCGGGTGCGCACAGGAGATCTGCCCTGGACCCACATCGATGTTTTGCACCGCATGATCTTGGATGATCTGGTGGAGCGCTTCGATTTAAAGAAACTCACGGAAGCCGACAAAACTTACTTCAACCTGGTCTGGCACCGGCTCAAGCCCTGGCCCGATTCGGTGCGCGGACTGAAACGCTTGAAGCAGAGATTCATCATCGGCACCCTTTCCAACGGGAACGTGTCATTGCTCGCCAACATGGCCAAGCACAGCAAGCTGCCCTGGGACGTGATTTTTTCCGCGGAGTTGTTCCGCCATTACAAGCCCGATCCGGAAACCTATCTGGGTGCCGCCAATCTTCTGGGCCTGAAACCTTCCGAGTTGATGCTGGTCGCAGCCCACAAGGACGATTTGCTGGCGGCCAAGGCCTGTGGACTGGCGACCGCATTCATCCCCCGCCCCAAGGAGTATGGCCCAAGCGTTGCCGTGGATCTCACCCACGACAAACGCTTCACGTTGAATGCGGATTCCTTCATTGAACTTGCGGAGAAGATTGGTCTATAACGCCGGCGCGCGCTGCCTGCTCCTATGCTTGCTTGCGCTGTCCTTGAGCGGATGCGCAACCTTCAGGAGCTATGATCAAGAGCTCTCCGGCACTTTGTCTCGCGCGGAAAGCGGAGACCTTGACGGCGCGCTGCGCGCGCTTAGCGGTGAACGCAAAGGCAAGGATGGCGACCTGCTGTACCACATGGAATTAGGCGAACTGCTGCGGCTGAAGCGAAGCTTCGCCGCCAGCGAAGAAGCTTGGATCAAGGCGGACCAAAAGGTGTTGGCCTGGGAGAATATCGCCCGCACCGCGCCCCGGAAACTCTTGCCCTCGGTAAGCGGCTACCTGATCAACGACAAGCTGCGCGCCTACGAAGGACATGACTACGAGAAAGTGATGCTCACCACTCGCTTGGCACTCAATCACCTTGCCATGGGGGATTTCTCCAAAGCCCGCGTTGCCATCAAGCGCTCCCACGAACGCGAAGCCCTGATCGCCGAGATCAGGGAGAAAGAGATCGCGGAAGTAGAGGAACAGGCCAAGAAAAAGGGCGCGAAGACCAGCCTGAAGGATCTCGGCGGATACCCCACCGAGAGTCTGGATAACCCGGAAGTCAATGCGCTACGCAATAGCTATCAGAGCGCTTTTAGTCACTATTTAGCCGGATTTGTGTACGAGGCCCTGGATGAACCCAGCCTGGCCGCGGCAGGTTACCGGCAGGCTACGGAACTCAAACCGAACGTCTTCATCCTCGAAGAAGGATTGGCCGGGCTGGACCGGCGCAATACCGCGCATTCGGGCCAGGATACCGATGTGCTATTCGTTATCGAGACTGGTACGGTGCCTGGACGGCAGTCGTCGCAGTTTGTTCTACCCATCCCCTCCGACTTTGATTGGATCTTGGTTCCTGTGTCCTTCCCCGTGATGGCCTCCCGGAATCTAGGCGTGGCGCCCTTGGAACTGCAGGTTCAAGGCTTGGATCCGCTGCCCGTGTCGGCCATCACCGACGTAGACGCCATGGCCAGACGTGCGTTGAAGGACGAGATGCCCGGCATCATGCTGCGTTCCGTAGTGCGATCCACCGTCAAGGGCATCGCGCAAAATCATGCGCGGCGCCAGGATAAGAGCGCATTGAGTCTCATCGCCGTAACCCTGGCCGCGCTATTGACGGAGTCGGCGGATGAGCGCGGTTGGCGCACCTTGCCGGCATTGGTGTCCGTGGCGCGAGCACGCATGCCAAGGGGCGAGCACAACGTGTCCCTCAACACTTCCAATGGCGCGCGCACCTTCCCCCTGCAGGTGCGGGGGCGTCATATGGTGGTCGCGGTTCGATTGATGGCGGGTAATCTGTTCGTGCTGGCCCCAGGGGGACCCGCCGAGCAACTCAAGACTTTGTCCGATAGTCCGGCGAAATCCTCGCCAAGATGGAGATCATCATGAAGCTCAAGCATGTATTCATAGTCACCGCAATTCTCCCTGTCCTATTAAGTTGCGCTTCTAAAGGCAGCGCCCCGGTGGAAGCACCCAGGGCCTTCGGTTGTCCTGTGGCGAACAAGAAGCAACGCGCCATGGAAGATCTGATCGAGGCCAAGGTCGAAATCGCGGGCAGCCTTTCCGGCGTAGAAGTGAACGCCATCACCTGCACCATGCGAAACGACGCGCTGCGCATCGATGTCGAGCTCGCCAACAAAGCCGATGATGTGCGGCGGGTAGCCTATAAATTCCGCTGGCTGGACCGCGATAGTCTCAACGCCTGGGACGATGAATCCCTCAAACCCGTTCTGTTGTACGCTCATGCCACCCAAAATCTCACCGGCTTAGCGCCCACCTCCAAGGCGGTGGATTTCCGGTTGTTTTTAATTGCTCAAGATAAGTAACCAAAGGAGAGTCTTCATGAATCGCATAGCCCTAGCTCTGATTCCATTTGTTTTCCTAGGCGGCTGCGCCAAAGACGTTGTGCGCTATGGGGATGCAAAAGGCGTGGAAACCGTCACCAACCAATTCGGCTCGACCGATCTACAGACGATCGCCGAATCCATGACTCGGTCACTTCTGAACCACCGTGCCATCACCCAGGCCAAGGGCCCCGTCATGACCGTTCAGGAAGTCAAGAACAAGACCAGCGAGTACATCGACACCCGCGCCATCACCGACACCATTCGCTCCGAACTGCTCAAGAGCGGTAAGGTCAAGTTCGCCGTGGATTCCACGGGCATGGAACAGCAAGTCGAAGAGATCAACCGACAGCAAGGCGAGCTCTACGAGCGCAAGGAAGCGGTCAATACCGGACGCATGGTAGGCGCCGAATACCGTCTCGAAGGCAACATCGTGTCTATCGTGAAGCAGGCGAAGGACGTGAAGGACGTCTACTACAAGTTCAACCTTCAGTTGTGGAACATCGAGAACGGACTGCTTGAGTGGACGGACGAGAAGGAGATTAGGAAGACGACTACGAAGGGGTAGGGCTAAGATCTAGGGGCCGGGGGACATCGGGAAAAGCATCCTCTACTCCCTTAGCTCTGGCCAATTTTTCACCTGAGGTGCTTGCATCCCGAAGAGGAATTTCCGGGTACCGGCGTCGGCCCTTCCTTCGTGCAACTAATCGTGAACCGTCATGGCGGCGCGTGTGGCCGAAGGTGTCGTCGACAAGGGCGCCACATTCTTTTTTGCGCTGCCGATCGAAAATTCGCCTCAGCCTTTATAGCGGCGAGGCCGGGACAAAACGCCGTACGCTACTCGATATCGATGTCGAAGCTGCGCGGCGCCACGGGGGCGGGGACGAGACTGAAGTAGACGCGGCCGATCTCGCGTCTGTCGGTGGTTTCGACCTGCACCTTCCACTCCCCGGGCCGATAGTTGGACTTCACGCCATAGCCGCGGAACCCCTGCTCACGCCCGCCGACGATGTTGATGGGAATGGAGTCTTGCAACGCCCAGCCGCGCGGGTCGTTTTTCCAGTACCAACGCATCGTCACCTGATCGGAAAATCGGGTGGGCGAGAAAATGCGGAAGTACACGTAGACCTTGTCGCCGGGCTGGGCGAGGAAGTTCCGGTCGCCGTTGTGCCAGATTCGCCAGAAGGACCGTTCGTGACTGAGCCGGTAGACGTCTCC
>JBKKAO010000573.1:0-3452 GCA_046714645.1 Burkholderiales bacterium
AGGGGGCACTACGGAAAAAAGAAAACACAAGAACAAACCCCCAACAACATCCTCGCATTACACCAGCAAAGATCGCAATGCAAGACCATCACAAAACATCGCGGCAAATAATCGCGGTTTCTGCCCAACACTTACAACGATAGATACCACCATTAATGAAGCGCTGTGGGAAGCCGTTAACAAGATCGAAAACCTTCGATACCTGATCATCGAAACCGCCTTTCCTGACCAAGAAGAGGCCTTGGCGCACGAATCCAAGCACCTTTGTCCCCAATGGTTAAGGGCGGAGCTTTGCAAGCTCAAGCACCCCGCCGAGGTTTTCGTGACGCAGCTCAAACCGAGCCAGCGCGCGAGAATCATTGATGAGGTGGAGATGCTCTCCGGCAACTACTCGCCTCGAGTATTGGAGCAAGGCCAGTTGCTGCGGTTTTAGTTGGGTGCTTGGGTTTTCATCTCCGATTCCTTAGAGGTTATGACCCATGAGCACGGTGACCGCGCTGGAAGCAAAGCCCGCCGTAGGCAATTTGGCCGAAGCGACGATCAAGCTGGAATTCCAGAAAGCGCTGCAAGCGGTAACCAATCGCGTTCATGCCACCAGCAACACCGACGAGATCATGTTGGGGCTGGGCCAGGATATCTGCAATCTATTGGGTGCGGAGCGGCTCACCATCTACGCCGTTTCGGAAAACAAGACCTTTATTCAGTCCAAGGTTAAGACCGGACTCACGTCCTTCAAGGACCTGAAGCTTCCCATCGGCGGGGGAAGCATCGCCGGCTTCGTGGCGAAATCGTCCCAGCTCGTGAACATCAAGGATGTCTACGACGAGGCCGAGCTCAAGCAGTTAGGCCCTGACGTGCAGTTCCTCAAGGAAGTCGACAAGCGCACCGGTTTCCGCACGAAGCAAATGCTGGTGGCTCCAATGGCGGACGCCGCTACCGGAGAAATTATCGGCGTCGTACAGGCCATCAACTCCAAAAGCGGAGAGCCCTTCCGGCCATTGATTCAGGAGGGCATGCTGCACCTTTGCGAGACCTTGGCCATTGCCTTCAAGCAAAGACAAAAGCCGGTCGCTGCCGTACGCGGAAAGTACGATCACCTGGTCACGGACGCAGTGATTTCTGCCGAGGAAATGGAACTGGCCGTGCGCTCGGCCCGCAAACGCGGTGTGGATATCGAAACCGTGCTGGTGCAAGAGTTTCAGGTGCCGCTCGCGGCCGTGGGCGACGCCGTGGCCAAGTTCTTCAAGGTGTCCTACGAGCCGCTGCAACCCGACCGGGTCAAACCGCTCGATTTGCTGAGGAATCTAAAGCGCGACTTCTTGGAGAGTAGCCTGTGGGCGCCCGTAGAAGATGGCCCGCAAGGCTTGATCGTGGTCACCACAGACCCCGAGCGAGTGCAGGCCGCTCGCCAGATCGGCAATATTTTCCCGAAGAGCAAGATCGTCTACCGTGTGACCACGCACAAGGAATTTAAGGCCGTGCTCGATCAACTCTTCGGCGCGGATCTGACCTCGGGCCCCAACATCGACGAGCTGCTCTCGGACATGGGAGACGAACGCGGCATCGATGACGAAGGTGGCGCCAACCCTTCCGAGGACGTATCGATGGCAGCGGACAACGAGCTGGTCAAGCTCGTAAACAAAGTCATCATCGAGGCCTACCAGCAAGGCGCCTCGGATATCCATATCGAACCCGCACCGGGCAAAGGCAAGACGGAGATCCGCTTTCGCAAGGATGGTTCGCTCTCGCCCTATATCTCCGTACCATCGAGTTACCGAAATGCCATCGTCGCACGCTTGAAGATTATGTGCGACCTGGATATTTCAGAGAAGCGCAAGCCCCAGGATGGCAAGATCAAATTCAGGAAGTTCGCGCCGCTGGACATCGAGCTACGCGTGGCCACCATCCCCTCCCAAGGCGGTGTGGAAGACGTGGTGATGCGTATTCTCGCCGCGGGTGAGCCCATTCCGCTGAACAAACTAGGCGTGCGTCCGCGCAACTTGCAGAATCTTAAAGACACCGTATCCAAACCCTACGGCTTGTTCTTTGTTTGCGGCCCTACCGGTTCTGGAAAAACCACAACCTTGCACTCCGTGTTGGGTCATTTGAACACGCCCGATACCAAGATCTGGACCGCGGAGGATCCGGTCGAAATCACGCAGAAGGGCCTGCGCCAAGTACAGATGAATCCCAAGGCGGGGCTCACCTTCGCCACCGCCATGAGGTCCTTCCTGCGTGCGGATCCGGACATCATCATGGTGGGGGAGATGCGCGACAAGGAAACCACCGCCATCGGTATCGAAGCCTCGCTGACGGGGCACTTGGTCTTCGCCACTCTGCACACCAACAGCGCGCCAGAATCCATCATTCGTCTGCTCGACATGGGCATGGATCCCTTCAACTTCGCCGATGCGTTATTGGGCGTGCTGGCGCAGCGCCTCGCCAAGCGGCTGTGCGCCAAGTGCAAGAAGCCGCATGCGGCTAGCGCGGAAGAACTCAAACTTCTTCTGGAGGAGTATGCGCAGGAACTCACCAACACTAGCAGCTGGAAAAAAGATCCCCAAACCGGCCTCGAAGCCTTGCGTAAGGAGTGGATCACGGAGTTCGGCAATGATAAGGGGGAAGTCACAATGTATTCGCCGGTGGGATGCGACAGTTGCGGGGGTACCGGATACAAAGGGCGGCTTGGCTTGCACGAGTTGCTTATCGGTAGCGACACCGTGAAGAAGCTCATCCAAGAGCACGCGAGGGTGGCGGAGATCCTCGCCGTGGCGCTGGAGGAAGGCATGCGCACTTTAAAGCAAGATGGAATCGAGAAAGTGCTGCAAGGCATCACCGACATGCTTCAGATCCGCGCGGTGTGCATCAAGTGATTGGGAGTCCCTGGAGTGATGCCGCTTCGCGTCACTTGAAGACCGCACGGGTGCGAGCGGGATCTAAAGATGTGTGAACTCTTTTTTTCCTCATGTGCTGGGTGCAGTCAAATCGGCGGGCTGAAACCTGCCCCTATGCGGCAAACATTTCTAAGCCCCTAATTCTTGAAGAACGTTTTCCCAGTGGCATACCGCTTGCGACATGGATCCTCGAACACGCACTAAGTGTGTTTCCTAGCAACCTTACAAGGAGTTTTCCATGATGCGCGCACAAAAGGGTTTTACTTTGATCGAACTGATGATCGTGGTGGCGATCATCGGTATCTTGGCGGCCATCGCGCTGCCCGCATACCAGGACTATACGGCCAGGTCGCAAATGTCGGAAGCCGTTAACCTCGCGGGGGGGTTGAAGACGCAGGTGGCAGACGTCCTAGCCGATTCGGTGATCACGGACGCAGATAGTGGCGCCAATGGAATACCCGCCGCCGCTTCTGTGACGGGCAAGTACGTGAACACCGTCACGGTCACGGACGGCGTCATCGTGGCTGCGATGAAGGCCACTGGCGTACAGTCGAGCAT
>JBKKAO010000574.1:0-4847 GCA_046714645.1 Burkholderiales bacterium
GAGTTGACCGTGACAACCGCGTAGTGGCGTCGGGCCCCCGTCACTACCCGCGCGCTGTTTCGCGCGACGATCTTGTAGGCTTGTGGATTAGGGAACCTCTGATTAAGTCCCTCGCGGTCGCGCTTAAGTTTGCCGGGTGCCAGGCGCGATGCTTTGATCCCAGTGTGGCTAGTCCACATAAGCGAGCCGCAACAAAGCATGCTGCCCGGCAAACTCCAGCCCTGCGGGTTGGGTCGAGAAGGGGTCTATCGCAAGGCGCCGCCGCGAAGCCAAGGGTGGTTGCCTTGGCGAGCGGCGCAACGCGGCGAGCGCCCCTTCAGGGCCCAACCCGCATGGGCTGGGGTTTGCCGGGCGGCATGCTTTGTTGCGGACTCGCTTATGTGGAATGACCACACCGCACTCGCCGCGTCGCGCCTGCCACCCGGCAAAATCCAGCGCGACCGCGAGGGACTTAATCAGAGGTTCCTTAAGTATAAAAAGTTGGGCTTCGGCCCGACCGGTTGGGCCATGCCTTACTTTCAAGTCGAACGAGGCGCCAAGAAATCGACACCTCGAACGATTTTGGGCGTCAACGCCGGTTAACTTCTGTCGGCCAAGGGTCTCGAGCAAACTGAACGGAACCCGACGTGCCGCCGCGAGCCTTACCCTGCTTGCCTCCCGGCAAAGATAGTCTGGGAGGCAGTATTCATGCGGTCCGTAGGCCGACACCGCTGAAGCATCTCGCGAGCTTGAGCGCTTAGATAGATGCTGTTCAAGGAATCTACGGGAGTCTTCCAGCAAGGAGAGTTGGGCTTCGTCGCTCAACCGAATCTACCGTGCTAATTCGGCATTTACTTCGTGCCAACCCCCATCTCGCGAAAGCGTTCGACTGCCTCGCTCGGGCCGAAATCTTCCAGCTCGAACAACTGGCGCACCTCGATCTCGCCTTCTCTGCCATCACCGGCTGGATTGGGAAAACGTTGGTCCATTCGATCGCTTCTTCCCGCGACTTGACCTGAATAATCGTGTAACCGGCGATGAGCTCTTTCGTCTCAGCGAAAGGCCCGTCGATTAGGCTTTGCTTGTCTCCCGAGTACTTGATCCGCCAGCCCTTCGAGCTCGACTGGAGCCCGGAGCCATCCAGCAACGCACCGGCTTTCACCAACTCCCCGTGGTACTTCGCCATGGTCGCAAGTAGGTTTTCCTCCGGCATGACGCCGGCTTCCGAGTCTTGGGTGGCCTTAACAATAATCATGAAGCGCATCGTCATCTCTCCATCTAGTGTGCGTTGTGAACTAGGTCCGGAACCTGTTGTCCGACGGAATTCCTGCTGTACTTATAAATCGAATGACGATTCCCGAGATCGACAGGTCGAAAGATTTTTTTTTGCAGCGTTCGCAACAACACCTAATAAGCCTCGATTGCTTTCAGATGCAGAATCACTTTTACCCTTGTCATGTGCCACGATGAATTCCAGCGCAGGCGTACTACGCAAGGCGCGTGAATTCAACTCACGTGGGTTTCGAGTGGAAGCGCATTACATGCATCTCCGAGGCAATTTGCTGCATGGCGTTGACGTATTGCCGAGCGCGAAACCCAGTGCGAATGTGAGCAGTGTCGAATAGAGTTCAACGCAATCTCAGACCAGGATACGCTGAGCTTCGTGCCTCAGCCCAACCTATGGACTGGTGTACTTCATGTCCATGCTCGCTAATCACTGCACGCCGAAATACAACGGCGTTCGGTCATCCAAGACACTGGCGGATAACTAGCCACTTGGCGGTCCCTTGAGTTCGACGGTATTGCCCGCAGGGTCGGTGAGATAGATGGAAGGGCCTTCTCCTTCAGCGCCATATCGCGAGGCGACCGCACCCGCCTCCACGCCTTTCAACCCCAAGTGGCGGCGAATCGCGGACTCATCGAAAGGTTCCAGGCGAAAGCAGAAATGGTCAAGATTCCGACCTTCTTTTCCAGGCGGCGCGCCGCCGGCGCCACCTAGCTTTCCGTCGACGGGAACGAGATCAACGAGTGAGCGGCCGGCACGCAACTGAACCAAACCGATTGAATCTTGCCGTCGTTCGACCGTGCAGCCGAGCACGTCACAATAGAAGCGCAGCATGAGATCGAGGTCGACAACGCGCAGTACCAAGTGATCGATTTCGCGAATTCTGATCATATTGAAGGCACCTGGGCCAGTGCTTTAGCTTGCTGGACTATTGCCCGTTCAGTTTGACAGCGCTACAGACTGAGTACGCGGATCCAGTAACTGCATGGCAAAGTTCCGGCCATAGGAGTTTGCTTGATATGATATTGCTCCTGATCGGTGCGTGCCGTTCTTGTCGTGCCTGGCGGTGCACCGGCTGAGCGGGTCAGGCGCTCAGGATGAAGCCCTCATAGCTCCTGGCGGCAACATCGGCGCAGATGTTTCGGTAATGCGCCATCCCGCCGGCATACGGCATGAAAACACGCGGCTTGCCGGGCACATTCGCGCCAAGATACCAGGAATGCGTCGCCTGCGGCAGCAGCGTGGCCGCAGCAGCCGCGTTCACCTCTGCTACCCACGCATCCATCGCCTCGTCCTTGGTCTCAATGCGCTTCAGGCCATGTTGGCGCATATAGTCAATGCAGTCGGTGATCCACTCTGCATGCTGCTCGATCGCAACCGGCATATTGCATAGCACCGATGGGCTACCGGGCCCCGTCACGGTGAATAGATTCGGGAAGCCCGCGACCTGCAGGCCCAGATAGTTGCGCGGGCCTGCTGCCCATGCCTCCGCCAGCGACCGGCCGTCGCGTCCGCGAATGTCCATCCGCAGCATCGGACCCGTCATCGCATCAAATCCCGTGGCAAAGACAATGATATCCAACGGGTACTCGGCATCCCGCGTGCGGATGCCCTGCGGCGTGATCTCAACGATGGGCGCGGCTTTGATATCAACCAGCGCTACGTTGTCGCGGTTAAAGGTTTCAAAATAGTCGGTGTCGATCGGCGGACGTTTCGCCGCATAAGGGTGATCGATATCGGCCAGCTTAGCCGCCGTCTCCGGATCCTTCACGATCCCTCGGATCTTGCCGCGGAGGAAGTCGGCGGCCGTGTCGTTCGCCGCTTTGTCCACCAGCAAGTCGCCGAAGGTGGCTCGAAATTGCAGGCCGCCTTTCTCCCAGGCCGCTTCATATAAGGCCTGCCTTTCCTCCGGTGAAGTTTCCAACGCAGAGCGCTCGTCGATGGGAAAGGGATGGCCGTTGGTGGTCGCGTGCATCATCTGCCGAATCTCGGCGGCGTTTTGCTTGATGTAGCGCTTGAACGCCGGGGTCAAAGGCGCATTGCGGGCCGGCACGCTGTAGTTCGCGGTGCGCTGGAACACCGTCATATGGGCGGCGGTCTCGGCGATCACCGGAGCGGCCTGGATACCGGTAGAGCCGGTGCCGACCAGCCCGACCCGCTTGCCGGTAAAATCGACTCCCTCATGTGGCCATTGACCGGTGTGGTACCAGCGACCGGCGAAAGTCTTAAGGCCCGGGATATTCGGAATATTGGCCGTGGACAGGCAACCGACGGCGGTGATCAGGAACTGGGCCGCAAACTCCTCGCCGGCCTCGGTCCTCACGTGCCAATTATTTGCTATGTCATCATAGTGCGCGGCGGTGACGCGGGTGTTGAAGCGAATATTGCGCTTCAGGTCGAAACGGTCGGCGACATGGTTGAGATAACGCATGATTTCCCGCTGTCCGGGATACCGTTCCGACCATTCCCATTCGCGCATTAACTCGTCGGAGAACGAGTAGCAGTAGGAATGGCTTTCGGAATCGCAGCGTGCACCGGGGTAGCGGTTCCAGTACCAGGTGCCTCCGACCCCTTCGCCTGCCTCCAGCACTTGAACTGAAAGACCAAGCCGATCGCGGAGGCAGAGTAACTGATAGAGGCCGCTAAACCCGGCGCCGATGACCAGCGCATCGAAAACGCGCGCTTGGCCGGATTTGCTTTCTGAGGATTTCGTGATGACGCTTGTCATTGCTATCCAAATCTCTAACTCAACATCATGTTCATGGCAACAATCATACAGGGGCAATAGATTTAAGTGTACATAAGGTTGCCGTCCTTTTCTCGAGCGAAGTGCGCGAAAAAGAAAAAGCCCTTTGTAATAAACTGCACTTCTGATTCGCGACAAGCAGCATTGGGAGTTTAACGGAAATGAATAAATTAGAAGGATGTGTGGCTCTTATCACCGGTGCAGGCCGCGGAATTGGTGCGGCGATCGCGCTGCGCTATGCACAGGAAGGCGCCAAAATTGTTGTCGTCGATCTCGATGAGACAAATGCACGCGGCGTGGCGGAGCAAGCGCGCGCGTTGGGGGCCGCTGCCGACGCTTTTGGGGTTGATGTGCGCGAACCGGCCCAGAGCGAGAGCATGGTAACCCGCGTCGTGGATCACTTCGGGCGTCTGGATCTGCTGGTCAACAACGCGGGTGTCATACGCGTGCGTTCGTTG
Source organism: Burkholderiales bacterium (assembly GCA_046714645.1). Lineage (GTDB taxonomy): Bacteria > Pseudomonadota > Gammaproteobacteria > Burkholderiales > SHXO01 > SHXO01. The sequence goes on from JBKKAO010000574.1 coordinate 4,469, forward strand.
TTGAACACTACGCCGGAGGACTGGGACTTCATCCATGCGGTTAATACACGCGGGTTATTTTTCGCGTTGCAGGCCGGCGCGCGGCAAATGCTTCAGCAAGTGTCTTTGCACGAAGGACGTCCACGGGGCAAGATCATCAACATCGCATCGATCGCGGGTCGTGGAGGTCGTGCTATGCTCGGCGCCTACGCCGCGAGCAAAGCCGCAGCAATTAACATCACTCAAACCGCAGCGCAGGAGTTTGCCCCCCACGTAACGGTAAACAGTATCTGTCCGGGCGCGGTGGGCACCGATATGTGGACGCAGATCGATCGCGAGTGGAGTGAGCAAGACCAACGCCCACTCGGCTCGGTGTGGCAGGAGCGCATTCGCGCAATTC
>JBKKAO010000575.1:0-4435 GCA_046714645.1 Burkholderiales bacterium
GGTCAGTTCGGAGTGCTCCGAACCGTCCACGGCGATCAACATCCTCAGCATCGAACTTGGACCTTCGCTAGTGTACGATCCTGCCATGCTCGCCCCTCCCTCTATTTTTTCTATTCTCGCATCTTTACGCTCAGGCGATACAGCTGGTTCGCCCGGCTTCAGATGCGCGCTTATCGCCTTCGCAGCGCCGTCCGGATCGTGAGCCATAATACGCTCAAATCCTGGGTGCCTTTTGGAAGGGCATCGGCTAGTATGTGGCCGGGATGTACCACGGCGGCGGCTCCGGCCTGCGCGCTGATTACGCGATCTGGCGCGAGGTCGGCTACCGGCAGTAACCGGCGCTAATTGAATCAGGGAGGATTCGATGGAACGACGTGCATTTATGAAGGCTACGGCGGCCGGTTCCGCAGCGCTCGCAACGCCGGCGGTAGTACGGGGCCAGGGGCAAATCAGGTGGCGGCTGGCCTCAAGCTACCCAAAGAGTCTCGACACGCTATTCGGCGCGGCAGAACTCGTGGCGAAGCGCGTTGCCGCCGCGACCGCAGGCAAGTTCAGCATACGGGTGTTCGCGCCGGGCGAGATCGTGCCGGCGTTGGGCGTGCTGGACGCGGTTCAGCAGCGCACTATCGAGTGTGCCCACACGTCGCCGTATTTCTTTTTCGGTAAGGATCCGACCTTCGCGCTCGATACAGGGATCCCATTCGGCATGAATTCGCGGCAGATGACCGCCTGGGGCTACGAGGGCGGCGGGATCCAGTTGATGCGCGAGTTCTACCGTGAGTACAACATCGTCCACTTTCTGTGCGGCAACACCGGCGCGCAGATGGCCGGATGGTTTCGCAGGGAAATCAAGAGCGTGGAAGATATCAAGGGACTCAAGATGCGCATCGGTGGCTTTGCTGGTACCGTGCTCGAGCGCATCGGCGGCGTACCGCAGAACATCCCTCCAGGGGACATCTATCCCTCGCTCGAGAAAGGAACGATCGACGCCGCCGAGTTCGTCGGGCCCTACGACGACGAGAAGCTCGGCTTACACAAGATTGCAAAGTACTACTATTACCCGGGCTGGTGGGAGGGCGGGCCGCAGGTGTGTCTCTACGTGAATACGAAGGCTTGGGAAAGCCTGCCGAAGGAGTATCAGGCGATCGTGGAGGCGGCATGCGCCGAGGCCCATGTCGTAACGCAGGCGAGGTACGACGCGCGCAACCCGGCGGCGCTGAAGCGCTTGGCCGCGGGCGGCGCACAGTTGCGCTTACTTCCACGCCCGGTAATGGAGGCCTCCTGGAAGGCAGCGAACGAGCTGTACGCGGAGATCTCTGCGAAGAATCCCAAGTGGAAGAAGATCTACGACAGCTTCGTCAAGTTCCGCGATGACGAAATCCTGTGGTTCCGCTTCGCCGAGGGAAGCTTCGACAGCTTCATGGCGTCGGCCAAGCGCTAGGGTTCTGTTGACACATATTTCGTGAAGCGCGTCGCGCGAATCGAGGAAGGAAAGACTCATGATCCGAACGAAGATGGAGAGCAGCGATGCCTGAGCACGGACCACACCTGTGCTTCTACGGGGATGATTTCACCGGTTCCACGGACGCGCTCGACGCGCTGGCTTCCGCTGGTATCGAGACCGTGCTCGTGATCGAGCCGCGCGAGGACGTGCTGGCGCGCTTTCGCGGCGTGCGGGCGATCGGTCTGGCCGGGATGAGCCGGGCGATGTCGCCGGCGGAAATGGAGGACGCGCTACCCCGGGTCTACCGCTGGATGGCCAACACCGGTGCGCGCGTCCTGCACTACAAGGTCTGTTCGACTTTCGACTCCTCGCCGCGAATTGGAAGCATTGGCTGTGCGATGGACATCGCGCTGCGAACACTCGGTGCGGGACCCGTTCCGATCATCGTGGGATCTCCTCCTCTTGGACGCTATGTCGCGTTCGGAAACCTCTTCGCCCGCGCCGGATCCGCGCCGCAGATCCACCGCATCGACAGGCACCCTGTGATGAGCCGGCACCCGGTCACACCCATGGACGAAGCGGACCTGCGTGCTCATCTCTCCAAGCAGACGCAAGTCCCCGTTGACCTGGTGAGCGCGGTCGATATCGACGCCGGTCGATGGCCGGCTCTGGGGGCGGAAGCCAGGGGGATTTTGTTCGATACGCTCACGCCTGAGCAACTGGCCAAGATCGGCACATGGCTGGATGCGGCGGCCCGCAAAGCACCGATCTTTTGTGTGGGCTCGAGCGCGGTGGAGACTGCTCTGGTAGCTGCGTTGCGGGCGGGCGCGGAGGCTGCCGCGAAGCCCGTCGAGCGAATCTCCGCGGATGGGCCGATCATGGTGGTGTCGGGCAGTTGCTCGCCCGTTACCGCCCGGCAGATCGACGTTGCGGTGGCAGCCGGCTTTGTTCCGATCGAGGTGTCCGCCGTCCTGCTGGCCGACCCGGAGAAGGCGCAGGCGGCTCTCGCCCAGGCGATATCGTCGGCCCCGCAAGAGTTAGAGCGGGGCCGCAGTCCCATCGTGTACACCGCGCACGGCGCGCCCGACCAGCGGATCGGTTCGGCCGGCGGCGAGCGAGGGTGGTCCGAACAGGGAATCGGGCGGGGCCTTGGACAAATACTCAGATCGGTCGTTGACACCGCGAAGCTTAAGAAGGTCGCGGTGGCGGGCGGCGACACGTCGGGCACGGTGGCGCAGATGCTAGGCGTCACCGCCCTCCAGGTCGCCGCACCGATCTCGCCCGGCGCTCCGCTGTGCTCCGCGCTGCGTGAGGACGGCAGCCGCATCGAGATCGCTCTAAAGGGTGGGCAGATGGGATCCGACGATTTCTTCTGTCGCGTGCGGGCGGCTTGATTTCGTATTGCAGGAGTTAAACTTGTATTCTCCGCGCGCTTAGCGCGGGTCTGACTTTGGGGGTTTCCAAAAGGGGCGAAGTGATTTTACGTAGCCCCCTTGGGTCAAGGGCCGGGTCAATACCAAGCCCGCGAAGTCCTTTTCAATGGAGGTAGGACATGCTTAAGACAGAGGTGGCAAAAGGGAAGGGCGGGCGCGTGATCATCATGGACTCGATTACGAAGGTCACGCCGGAGGATGCCGGCGCGATCGTTGTATCCGCGTCTCATGGCGGGGCGAGCTCGGGAGAATTCGCGCTCGAGGTAGCGCTGAAGGTGGTGTTTTTCAACGATGCCGGAGTGGGCAAAGATAACGCCGGTATTTTGGCGCTTGACATGCTCCAGGCCAAAGGTATCGCCGGTGGGGCGGTCGCCCATACCAGTGGGCGTATCGGCGATTCCCGCGACATGTGGGACAACGGGGTGATCTCTTACGTCAACCCGGCTGCGCGCGCTCTCGGGCTCGCGCCCGGCGCGAAGCTGGGCACGGCGCTGAGCGCACTGGTCGCGCGTTAGACGATATGCGAACTTGATGCCGAGCGTCAGGTCGCGGTGATGCACAAGCTCGGGCACGAGCGGAGGAACCATGTCACAAAAAAAAACCTGGTTGGAAATATCGCTGAACGGTCCCTGGTCGCGCGACCGGCAGCCGCTCATCCCCATCGCAGTCCGGGAGATTGTGGAGCAGGGCATCGCGTGCGCGCAGGCGGGCGCCGCGATTCTGCATGTGCACTCCTATGACGAGAGCACCGGCCGGCAGAAGGACGACGCGGACCTCTACGCAGCGATCATCGAGGGCATTCGTTCGAAGGTAGACGCGATCGTCTATCCGACGCTCCCCTTCCAGGGCAGCATCGATACGCCCAACACCCTGTCCCCGCAGGCGCGCTATGCCCAGGTCGAGACGCTGTTGAAGCGGGGCCTTCTGGAGTGGAGCGTGGTCGACCCGGGCTCTACGAACATCACCCGGCTCTCGGAGATTGCGCAGGGCAAGGATGGTTTCGTCTATGCGAATCCCGATTCGCACATCCGGCGCGGTCTCGAGCTCGCCGCGCAATACGGCTACCACCCGGGCTACGCCATCTACGAGCCGGCGTTCCTGCGGCTGGGCGCGGCGCTGGCGCGCGCCTACCCGAAAGTGCCGCAGCCGATCTACCGCTTCATGTTCTCCACCGGCTTGAGTTTCGGCTTTCCGCCCGAGCACTTTGGCTTGGAGGCCTTCCTTCATCTGCTCGATCGGGAGGCCCCGCATGCGCCCTGGATGATCGGCGGACTCGACGTGGACATCACGCCGCTGATCGGCTTCACGGTGGCGCGCGGCGGCCACGTGCGCGTGGGCCTGGAGGATGCGCCCTTCGGCGCGCAGAAGACGAACGTGCAGTTAGCCGAGGATGCAGTCCGGCGAATTAGGGTGGCGGGCGGGGAACCGGCGACCGCGCTCGAGGTGCGCAATGCTATGAGGGCGAAGCGGCCTGCTGCCCCAGCAAAGATCAAAGACTAGATAACCTTGACCACAGGGTTTCCCTCAGACCGGTCATACCGCTGCCGCATGCGCTCGC
>JBKKAO010000576.1:0-2510 GCA_046714645.1 Burkholderiales bacterium
GATGTAGATGATGGGAATGACCTCTCCCAGGGAATGCTTGCGCTTCGTGGTGTGGCTTGGCTTCATGTGCGTCCTCTGGATAATCTTATGGCCAGCCACCCGCCGGAAATGACTAATAGCAACATAAACGCGACACCACCCGCCAAACTCACGGGGTCGGTCCGCGACAGCACATTGCTACCCTCTTGGGCGCGGCGATGGATTTCCGGATAGGGCGTCAAGGCGAATCCGGCGTAGAGTGTCTGCGCATCGTGCGCGTCGCGCAGCATGAGCCCCGCTTCCAGGTGCACGGGCAGCGCCCCTTCGACTTGCACCCAACTCTCTCCGGCATCGGCACTACGCAGCGCACCCCGATGGGTGGCGAGTAGGATGAGCTTTGCGTCATCGGAAACCGCCAGGCCTCGAATAGAGGTGTTGGCGTCCGGTAAGGATTGGCCCATGGGCTTCCAAGTCACGCCGCCATCCGAACTGCCGTAAACCCGATCCCCGGCAGCGGCCCAAAGCATGTTCGATTCGTTGGGCGAGCTTGCCAGGGTTTCCACACGCCCCGCCGGCATCCCCACCCCGCTCACCTGCCAGTTTGCGCCGCTATCGCGGCTTCGCCACAACTGAGCGCCCACCACGGCGAACAGCAGCGCTTGCACGCCCGGTGCGAGCACCAGGCAGGTGGCGCTGGCATCCGGCAATATGCTGTCTCCCAAGCGGATGAAATGCTTGCCGTGGTCCGTGCTAGCGTACACGCCCTTGGGTCCAGCAAGGTAGTAATGATCTGGAGCATCGCCAGCGATCACCATGCGTGCAGGTGCGGCGCCAGCGGGGATGGACGACGCTTGCCACGCAAGGCCGTCCTGCGTATGAAATACACCGGCGGAGCTCGATGCCACGGCACCCAGGCCGTTCGCGTCGAAGCTCACCGCGGTGGTAGGACCAATGAGTTGGTCCGCCGCCTCGTGCTTCCAATCGCGGCCCCCATTGCGAGAGCGCAGCAGGCGAGTGTCGGTGGCAAACAACAGATGATTGGGATCCTTGGGACTGATGGAAAGCGCCATGGCGCCACCGATGAACTGCCCCGCATCCGCCGGTAGCCAGGAACCCCCAAAATCTCGCGAACGAAAAACGCCGCCCCAGGCGCTGGGGTCATGGGCAAGGGCAATACTACTCACCGCATAGAGGGCAGCGGCTACGAAACGAAAGGACACTATCCGCCGGTCGAAATGAGGCGAGGAGCCAGGTTTCCCTGACTCCTCGCCCATACTACGAAAGACTGTTGCTTACTTAGCGCGAGAGGACTCGCCAGGCGCCAGCGCGACCTCGGCGAGACGCCCACCGTTCATCCCCACCCAGTTCTTCTTGGTGAGCGGATATTTGTCGGTGTAGGACAAGGGCTCATGGGCGGCCACGCAATTCGCAAATCCGCCCGTGACCTTGTAGCACTTCTCGTAGGCAAGAAACTGCTGCACGGAGTCTGTCTGCTGGATGTTGGCCACCTCCCAGTCGCGTATCGCTTCCCAGGAGCTGTAGGCATCGGAACCGAACATGAGCTTACCGATGCTGGTGTTGACTTCCAGCAACTGCGAGCCGGCCGTGTGGGCGCGATGGGCAGCATGGATCTTCACGCCAGGCATTACGTCCAGGTCGCCATCGACGATGACGGCCATGCCACGCAGAATCTTGCTATAGATCTGATCCACAGTCTTGGGCGGATAACCGCAAGCAGGCGTCCGGTTGCAGCCGCCGGGCGAGGTGTTGACCGCCCGAATGCGCTCATGCCCAGGATAGTTGAGGGCCCACTCGATGCCCTTCAACTCCTCTCTTTGAATGTAGAGCTTGGCGTTGGGGAACTCGTCCATGGAACCGGCATGATCCCAGTGCCCGTGACCGACGACGATCTTGGTCACATCGCCCGCGGCGATCCCCAGCTGACCGATCTGTTGCGAGAGCGGTGACCAGTGCGCCGAACCGGTCATTTTGTGATAGTCGGTCGCATTCCAGCCGTTGTCGTAGAGGATGACTTCCCTGCCGCACTTGATAACGCCAACGTTGACCGGGAGATCAACGGTATTGACGTTGTTGCGCGGGCTGGTGCTGCCTTGCACGAAGGAGCGATCCGGGTGGAACATGCCGAAAGGCACATTCATAAACCGGCTGTTCTCCACCAGCCATACGGAACACACCTGCGCCGAGGCCGTGGTCGCGGTGAGCGCGCTCGCCGTCACCAAGCTCAGGCCTCCCATTACTGCTGCTAATTTCCTATTCATTTTTTGCCTCCTCAAGTGTTGTTGTACAACGCGATCGGTACCGTAATGCCTTCACCACGACAGATGTTGGACGTCCGCCCGGTTTACTGCCACACCACCACCACAACTCTAGATCTAGTTCGGTTTGTACTCTCCCGGCCACAAGGTGTCCCCCACCTTGAGCTACAATGTGGAAGCCTTCTCGCTCATAGCGTGCGCCACCAGCATGTGCTGATCGTCGCCCGCCTTGGTGGGCTTAGCCATCTCCACCGA
>JBKKAO010000577.1:0-4716 GCA_046714645.1 Burkholderiales bacterium
GGCCCCAGTTGGATACCGGTGTGCGATGGTCGACTTCAAGACGTACACCGGGATCGGATGCGGCCGAGCGGCCGCACAGGCAACACCGGTAGTGATCGCGTCGGAGGGTAAGATAGCGCATCTGGAAAGTGAGCTTGGCTCGTTCCGTCGCCATCCACTCTTCGGAGGGTCCGACGCTGGCAGTTGGCCCCGAAGCGGGAACGTCTGATGAGGCCGTTGGTGAAGCGGAAGGCGCAGTCGTCGCGGCGCCGGCGAGGACATCGCGAGCGTACGCCAAGCTCTGCTTGATGCTAATCACGACGCAGGGATCCGCGGTTGCGGACGTAGCAGTGGCTGGCGACAGCTCCTTGTTACGGAACTTCTTGTAGTCGTGAACCCACGTGCGCCCGAGTACGACCTGCCCCATTGCATCATGACCCTTGGCATGGGAATCGCGGAAGCGCCTCCAGTGCCCTGCTACTGCGAAACTGAAGCGGGGCGCGGTCCATTGGCGTGCCGGCCGTGTCGTAGCGCGGATGACGCGAATGCTCTTGACGACCCGAAAGAGAGGTCCCGTTTGAAGTGGACCGACTCTGGGACTAGCTGGCGCAACGCCTCGAGGGGATGGCCGATCGGGCTCGGCAGAAACAGAATCGGTGACGACGAGGTCGTACATGAACTCGAAGTACTGAGGAAGGTGGAGTGCGAGCCGGGCAAGCTCAAAGAACCCCGCCCACTCCCCATGGGTATGGGCTCGATCCGAACGAGCTCGTTCGATGAGGTCGGACCTGAGGGCGCCCGGCTTGCCGGGGTGCCTTTCCATATCGTCAAGAAGTTCATCCGTATACACACCGCTTTGGCAGAAGCGCCACTCTGGGTCACCAGGGACTGGGGGGCCAATCCAGCATCGGTCCCACTCGTCGAGGGTCGCGTGTTCAGGGGCGACTCCGCGGGATGGCGCGAAGGTGATCGTAACGACGGCGATCGGCTGCGTGTGCGGAGCGAAGGACCTGAACCGCATGGTGACGGAGAGGAACACGCGGTTTCGAGCAATGACCGCATCGAGAATCGCGAGAGCGCTCAGGGGTGCGGGGAGTTAAATATGTGGTTCGGGGGAGTCGATGTACAGCGCCTGGTAGAAGTGCGCCTCTCCGTCGCGGAAGGCCGACAGGGTAGGTGCGATGGCGAGTTCTGACGTGGCGAAGTCGAGAAAGTCACCGAAGTCAAGCCGATAGTAAGCGCGATGGTCCAGGAGTTGACGGCGGTCCGGATCGAGAAGCAGGGAGCCCAGGGCGTTCACGAGGAAGGGCTTTAGAGCGCGCTCCTCGCCGACGGCCTGCGGACAGACCTCTTCGAAGAGCGCATCGACGACGCCTTCGAGTTGATGGATTTGTCGTTTCATAGATCCCGTAAGATAGCCGAGTCGTCGATTGGCGCCTAACATGAATCATCAACGGAAAACGTCCGTGTTATACCACGGCAACTTTCCGCCTATCATGCAATCCCTAGCGCTGTTTTGCATTGCAGAAATCCTCCCTTCGAGCACGCAGCCTACTACTCAATCAATGACTCGCCAATGGCCCGATTGCGGATCTAGGCGGTGGGGTGCGTTTCGGCGCGCAGGATAGACGGACAGTTTCCGTATTTTCTCTTGCGTGTTGTGGCGCGGCGTGTGAACTATTTATAGGCTATTAACGCGAAGACGCCAACCCTCATCCCCGACCCTTCTCCCGACGGGAGAAGGGAGGTATTCGTTTTCTTTCCCCTTCCGGGGAAGAGGAAAGGAGTGGGGGATGGTGCGCAAAGGAAATCTCCATCGGGTTTCTTCGCATCCTTGGCATCTGCGTTGAGGATTGTCTTGCGCGATCGAGGTTGCCAAGGTGACTCGCGGCACCCCAAGAACCGCAATCGCCTCACGAGGACACGCCGTCTCAGTTCACGAAGTCCGGAACAAACCAGCGCGGCAGCGCCAGAAAGACGTCCGGGGCCATGATGATGAAGACCAGAACCAACAGCATGGGGATCAGCATGATGGCCACGTCCTTCATCACCGCCATGAGGCGCACATTGCCGATGGCGCAGCAGATCAGTAGGCACAAACCATAAGGTGGCGTGACCAAACCAAAAGCCAAGGACACAATTCCGATGAGGGCGAAGTGAATCGGATGCATGTGCGCGGCGTCGGCGATGGGCGAGAGGATGGTGCCCACGATGATGATGGCGGGAATGGCATCCAGAAAACAACCGACGACCAGAAACACGCCCGCGATGAAGAAGCCGGTGCCGGTGATTCCCAGATGCATGGCAGTGACCGAAGCCAGTAGACTCTTCGGGATTTGGTAGTAGGCGAGCAACCAACCGAACGCGGACGCCGTGCCGACACAGAACAACGCCACCGCGGCGAGCTTTCCCGTTTCCAGGAGCGCGTCGTAGATTTTCCTGCCAGTCAGCTCCCGGTAAAGCAGCGTTGAAAGTACGAGGGAATAGAGCACGGCGATGGCTGCGGATTCGGTGGCGGTGAACCAGCCGAACACTTTTCCGCCGATGATGATGACCGGCGTCATCAGCGCCGGCACGGAGAAGAACAACGCGTTGCGCATTTCAACCCAAGTTGAGCGCGGGTACGTTGGGTAGTTGCGCAATTTCGCGTAGGCGTGCACGGTGGCCATCTGTACGCCACCCAGCATCAGCCCGGGCAAAATGCCGGCAATGAACAAGCCGCCGATGGAGACCGTCAGCACGCCTCCCCACACCACCATCAGGATGCTGGGCGGAATGATTACCGCGAGCACCGCGGACACCGCGGTAATGGCCACGGAGAAGCTCAGATCGTAGCCTTCCTTCACCTGCGCGGGGATAAATAGCTTGCCTTGGCTAGCGGCGTCCGCGGTGCTTGACCCCGAGATTCCCGCGAAGAAGATGCTGAGCACCACGTTCATCTGCGCCAGTCCGCCGGGTAGATGCCCCACCAAAGAACGTGACAAGCGCAACATGCGATCGGTGATGCCGCCGGCGTTCATCAAGTTGGCGGTGAGCAGAAAGAACGGCACGGCCAGCAGGATGAAGGAGTTGTAGGCTTTGAAGGTCTCGTTGAATAGCACCACCGGCGAGAGCCGCTCCTCTATGAAGAGCACCGGCAGGCACGCGAGCCCGAGCGCGAAGGCAATGGGCACGCGCAAAAACATCAAGGCGAAGAACACGCCGAAGAGGATCAGGCCGGCTTCGCCCGGACTCATGCTTCTCGGCTCATCAGCACTCTTGCTTCGCGCACGAACTGCTCACCTAGGAACAAGATCCATATCAAGCCCGCTAGCGGCCAGGAAATGAAGATCATCCACATGGGCAAGTCCGCTAATTCGGACGTCTGCTCCCAGCCCTGGTGCATCCACTGGTAGCCGTAGAAGAGAAACACGAAGGCGAAGATGAACACCGCGACCTGCATGATTATCCTAATGGCCGCGTTGAGACGGGGCGATAGCGCGGGCAGTAGATCGACGTCGAAATGCGTGCCTTCGCGCACGCCCACCATGGCGCCGATCATGATCATCCAGATGAAGCAGAAGCGCGCGAGTTCCTCGGTCCAGATGTAGCGCGGGATGAATCCCACATAACGCGAGAAGATTTGGAGAAAGACCGGGATGATGAGGATGGCCACGGCAAGGGCCAAGAGCCCATTGAGCAGGCGATGGAGGACGGCGAGCGGGGTCTTCATGTCATTCAGCCCAACCGCTTCGGGATGGAAGCGGTTCCGCGCGTCATTTCAACGCATCGATCTTAGCCAGGATTGCGTCCGCGCCGATCTCCTTGGCGTAGGCGGACTTCACCGGTGCGGTGAGTTGCAATAGCTTGGGCCGCTCGGGGAACTTGTGCAGCTTGATCTTGCCTTCCTTGGCGAGTTGTTGCAGTTTGCTGTTGTTTTCGCTCGATTCGATCTGGCGGCCGTAGTCGCCGGCTTCCTTTCCGGCTCTCAGGATCGCGGCTTGCAAGTCCTTGGGCAATCTCCGGTAGGTCTTGCCGCTGAAGCAGATCGGCCGGATGGTGAAGGAGTGTTCGGTCAGGGAGATCTCGGGCGCGACTTCGTAGAACCGCATCTGGATCATGCCGGAGGCTTCGTTGTCCAGCGCCTTGATCACGCCGGACTGGATGGCGTTATAGGTCTCGCTGTAGGCGATCACCGTGGGCGCGGCGCCGATGGCATTAAAGATCTTGGTTTGGATGGGTGCGCCCATGACGCGCATGGGTAAGCCCTTCAACTCTTGCATAGTGCGCACCGGTGTATTGGAGATCAGGTTTCGCGTGCCCCCGCCGGGATAGCCGATGAGTATTACGTCGGCTTTCTTGGCCACTTCATCCGCGATGGGTTGCAGCAATCCCGCGGCGAGCACCTTGTTTAGATGATCGAGATCGCGAAACAGAAAGGGCATGTCCATGAAGGGCGCGGCCTTGGAATAGGTGGACATGTGTGCGGGCGATACGATGGCGTAGTCCACCGAGATACCTTGGCTCATGTACGCGAAGTATTCTTTCTCCAAGCCGAGTTCGCTATTCCGGTGCAATACGAAATCGACCGGCTTGCCGTAGTACTTCTTCAGCAATTCTTCGAATTTGAGCAGCGACTTGTTGTAGGCGTGCTCGTCATTGAATTGCTCGGCACCGTGTAGCGTGATCGTCTTCTCGGCTTCGACTGGCAAGGCCACGGCCGCTATTGCTACCAGCAAACATCTCAGTGCTTTCATC
>JBKKAO010000578.1:0-3670 GCA_046714645.1 Burkholderiales bacterium
GTTCGAGAGGACGAGTTCTTCAAACGCGCGCTCGGGGTGAAGCAAGTGGCTTCGAGCGCGACGCTGCGCCAGCGCTTGGATGAATTGGGGGACGGTGCGCGCGTGATAGTCGATGATCTGAGTGTTCGGCTGCTCAAGGCCGGGGGTGCCCCGATCAGCGCATTGGCGAGCGGGCATGTGGCGGTGGACATCGATGTATTCCCGATGGACAACAGCGCGACTCGCAAGCAAGGCGTGGGGCGCACCTACGCGGGCTACGATGGGTATGCGCCCATTGCGGCCTACCTGGGGGAGGAGGGTTGGTGCCTAGGGCTTGAGCTTCGCCCGGGCACGCAGCACAGCGCCAAGGACACCCCCGCGTTTGTCACGCGTTGCTTGAAGCGCGCCCGGGGGCTGAGCGTGCTGGCGTTAGTGTTGCGCATGGACTCGGGCTTCGATGGGGCGGAGATTTTGCTGGCGGCGGCTCAAGAGGCCATGGAGGGGCTCCAAGCGGGCGGGGCCGGAATCGATGTGCTGATCAAGGCCAACCCGCGTAAATTCGACGTGCCAGGCGCGCATGAGCAGCGCTGCCAGGATCCGAACACGGTGTGGACGATGCCCAGGGAGGGCAAGCGCGTGACGGTGTGGGAGGAAACCGTGGTGCGCCGGGCTGGGGCGAGAGACACCGCGCTGCGCCGGATCTACCGCTTGACCGAGCGCACCGTTGTGAAGGGCCAGCCGGTGCTGCTCCCCGATGTGCGCATTGAGGTGTGGGAGACCAGCTTGGCGCTACCGGTGGAACAGGTGGTCGAGTTGTACTGCCAGCACGCTACCCACGAGCAGTTCCACAGCGAGATCAAGACCGATTTGGATCTGGAGCGCTTGCCCTCGGGCAAGTTCGCCACCAATGCGCTGATTCTGAGCTTGGGCGCTCTGACCTACAACCTACTACGGCTGATGGGCCAACAAGCCTTGTTGGGTCCGGATGCGCCGGTGCGCCACCGGGCCAAGCGCCGGCGTTTGAAGACGGTGATGCAGGAACTGATTTATCGTGCGGCCAAGTTCACCCGGCAAGCGGGCCGCTGGGTACTTGATTTCGGGCGAGTGTGCGCGGCATTCGGGGTCTTCGAGCGCACCTACCGGGTATGGTCTTCGGGATAGCGCACAACGGGACTCACCCAGACCACATGAATCGCTCTCGGGCGGGGGAAACGTGCGTGCTGAGTGGGCTCGTGGGTGTGAACTCAGCAGTGCCGAGGTGACGTTACCCACTTGATCGGCACCAAGAAGACTACCAAAGCCAGAAAACCCCCGAAAATCCACCGATCTGGATATACGTACACCTAAATTATGACCACGTCAGATCAGGACTCACGGATCCAGGTTTTTTTTAGTCCGCACGCCTGCGCCACACGGCGCAAGGTGATTTGCACGCCGCCGCGATCCAAGGGCGACGTGGCACTGGCCGCGCCCTTTAAGCCGCCGTGACGATTCGGAAACAACAGCCTCGGATTGCGATGCACCTGCCAGAAGCGTCGCAGCAACTCGTAGGTGGACCGAGCCAAGGGAACGAAGCGATCCTTGTTGCCCTTGGAATCGCGGATATGCACGCGCCAACGCACCGCATCGATATCGCCGACCTGAAGCCGCAAGCCCTCGCCCAGGCGAAGCCCCAGGCTGTAGAGCGTGAAGAAGAGCACACGGTAGCTCGCCACGCGAGTGGCGGCGAACAGGCGCTGGGCCTCCCCAACCGTGACAATATCGGGCAGGCGCTGCCCTCTTGGGGGCTTGATCAGTCCAGGGGCTACCCAGGGCTTGCGCAGCACGTGGGTGTAGTAGAACTTCAGTCCGTACAGGTCAAGCTTCACCGCGCTCCAGGAGTGTGAAGCGATCAACTCGGTGAAGTAGTCGGTCAACTGCTGCTCGGACAACTCATCGATGCGCTGATCGAAGCGCTTGCCGATGCGGCGGATGGCGCGCGCGTAGGCGTCGATGGTCTTGGGCTGCAGACCCTTGAGCCTCAGGTGCTTGAGATGTAATTCGTAGTTCTGGTCAAATGTGTTTGGCGACAAAGATTTCATCTTGAAGTAACCTCATGGTTCGTCGTTGAACGGCCCCTCGTTAAAGGGGATGAGGCTACATTTTGAATCCACATTCGGCCTGCCACCTCCTCCGCGCAGCGGCTTCGTCCAACAAATCAATCAACCGGACCGTCAAAAAGCTGCGCTTTTTACCGTCCGGTTATTTCAGACGTTCGGCGACACGATCTGTAGAGGGTTACTGTGAAGTCGCAAACTTCGCCGCGGGTGGCGAGCCCAGCGGGCGACCATGATTCCGGAGGAGGTAGGACATGTCCGCGCTGCGTTTTAAGATCTCAATGTCGCTCGACGGCTTTGTTGCTGGCCCCAACCAGAGCGTGGACAACCCGCTCGGGATCGGCGGTGGGCGCCTTCACGAGTGGGCCTTTCAACTTACGGTGTTTCGCGCGCTCCTTGGCTTCGAAGGCGGAACGGTCAACGAAAGCACCCCGGTCGTAGAGGAATCTCTCGCCAACATCGGTGTCACGGTGATGAGGCGCAACGGTTTGGCGGCCACCCCGGCCCATGGGATACCAAGAAGCCGTGGAACGGTTGGTGGGGAGTCAATCCGCCGTTCCACCAACCAGTGTTCGTGCTCACGCACTACGCACGCGAGCCACTCGAACTTGAAGGCGGTACGACCTTCACGTTCGTCACCGACGGCATCGAGGTGGCGCTCGAACTGGCACGGCGAGCCGCTGGCGGTAAAGATGTATCTCTCGCCGGCGGAGCGAGTGCCGCACAACAGTATCTCGCTACCGGCCTCGTGGACGAGATGGAGATCAATGTCGTGCCGACGCTCCTCGGCGGCGGTGCGCGGCTGTTCGATGGTGTCGGCGACAACCTGCACGATCTCGATCTCGTGCGGACGGTCGCCGCGCCAAAGGTAACGCACCTCAAGTTCGCGAGGCGCTGACAGGGGTTATTGACGTCGGTGAGGTTCGCCGAACGCCCCGGATTCGTCGCGGATGCGAATCTCATATACCCCTTGCCCCACGTTAGTCAATGGCTTCCAGTGGAGGGCTCAAACGGGGTTTATTATGTACGGGTTGCAGGGCTTGTTGTCAGCCGGAAGACACGATGGTAGGTGGCCTCCGCTTATGGCCAATCAGAAACCGATTCTCCATGAAAATCACCGACATCATCACGCATCAACTCTCCGTCAATGTGGACGAGCCATTCACCTCATCTCGCGGCTGGTATTACAAGACCAAGGGCGCCTTAGTGGTGGAAGTGTGCACCGACGAAGGCATCACCGGTTGGGGCGACTGCTATGGCCCTTCCGCAGTATGCAAGGCCATTGTCGATTCACTGCTCAAACCCTCTGTAATCGGCAAGGATCCCTTCGATGTGGAAGTGATCTGGGAGGCGCTCTACAACAAGGTGAAGGACTATGGCCTCACCGGTATGACCATCTCCGGCATCAGCGGGATCGATATCGCGCTCTGGGACATCATCGGCAAGGCCTGCAAGCAGCCGCTTCATAAACTGATCGGCGGGTGCTTCCGCCCCAAGGTTAAGGCCTACGCCACCGGTCTGTACTTCAAGAACATGGACCGGCTAAACGAGGAAGCTGTCGAGGAAGCGCGCGGTTATGTGGAGCAAGGCTTCAG
>JBKKAO010000579.1:0-4209 GCA_046714645.1 Burkholderiales bacterium
TGGTCATGCAGTAGACCGTGCGATTGGGCGAGCCCACATGCCCCATCTGGGAGGAGATGTTGATGACCGCACCGCCCTTCGCTGGCCGCGCGAGGTCTTCCAACATCTTGCGCACCGCCGCTTGGGCAACTACGAAAGCCGCTCGCACGTTCAAGTTCAGCATGGTATCCAGGTGCTCGTCGGACACTTGCACAAAGGGCTCTGGAAAATTAGTCCCTGCATTGTTGACCAGCACGTCCAGGCGTGGAAGTCCTTCGATCATCAGACGAAGCTCTCGCGTATGAGTGACGTCGCACACCCGCACCTGAGCGCGCCCGCCGCGTTTGCCAATCACCGCGGCCGTCTCCTCTAGCGTGGAGGGCGTGCGCCCCACCAGCACCACCTCGGCTCCTGCTTCCGCCAAACCCATGGCAATGCCCGCGCCTAAGCCAGCACCGGCACCGGTCACCAAGGCCAGTTGCCCATCGAGCCGAAAAGTAGGCAATCTCAGTTCTACTACGTCGTTAGCGGTGTTCATCCTTTGAATACTATTGCGCCAGATGCCGTGATCTTACCCGAGCCAAGGGCTCGAATAATGCGGATATCATTCGGCTTACACCCACCACACGGAGACCCCAAGATGGGAGAAATCATCGAACTGACCGCGAGCGACGGACATCGCTTCAGCGCCTACCGCGCCACGCCCCAGGGAAAGATTCGCGGCGCCTTGGTCGTGGCGCAGGAGATTTTTGGAGTCAACAGCCACATTCGCGGCGTCGCCGACGGCTACGCGGCGGACGGCTATTTGAGTATCGCCCCCGCGCTCTACGACCGCGCCCAGCGAGACTACGACACCGGCTACTCGCAGGAAGAAATCGAGGCGGGTGTGGCGGTCATGAACGCCTTGGAATGGAACGACACCATGAAGGACGTGCAAGCCACCGCCGATGCGCTTAAACCCTCGGGTAAAGTCGCCATCGTGGGCTACTGCTGGGGCGGGACGGTGGCCTGGCTGGCCGCCGCGCGCGTGACCGGGTTGGCCTGCGCCATCCCCTACTACGGCGGTGGCATCCCGAACTTCATGGAGGAGAAACCCAAGTGCCCGGTGATGTTTCAGTTCGGCGAGCAAGATCAAATGCCAAGCCTGGAACAGGCGAAGAAGATCGCCGCCGCCCATCCCACGGCACTAGCGAACTTCTATGCGGCGGGCCATGGCTTCAACTGCGATCAGCGCGGCTCCTATGATGCGGCGGCGGCCAAACTGGCACGCACCCGCTCCTTGGAGTTTCTGGCCAAACATACCGGTTAACCACAGGAGTAAGCAAGATGAAACATCGCATCGATCCGGAAGGCAGCCGCTTACCCATCAAGCTCGACAGCACCTCCAATGGCGAGTTCACGCCCATCGCCCTTTCCCGCACCAATCTCCTAGCCAATCAAATGGCGCATGAGCAGGCAACGGACAACGCCAAGCGGCGTTCCGTCAAGCGGCGCGATTTTCTGATTTCCTCTTGCGGGGCCGCCAGCACCCTACTCGCCTTCAACGCCGCCAATGCGGCAGCGGGTAAGACGGGGGGATTTTTCGATCTGCACGCCGAGGCGGTGCTCGATATCCAACTCGCCGCCGCGTCGGTGGAAGGAGACGAATTCATTTTCGATGTGCAAGGGCACTTCGTCGATCCCAAGGGGGCGTGGGTCAAGAAGCTGCCGCCCGGTGCGCGGCCGCTCACGTTTTCACCGAAGACTCAGTGTGCGCTTGCCAATGAACCCGGCGATCTGAGTTACCTGAAGTGCCTCAGCTCCGAAGAGTTCATCAAGGATGTTTTTCTCGACAGCGACACGGACATGATGGTGCTGTCCTTCGTGCCCTCGAAGCGTGACGCCGAGCCGCTCACCATCGCCGGCGCGGATGCAACGCGCCGAATCGTGGACCGGATGGAAGGTTCGCACCGCTTGCTACTGCACGGAAGAGTGAATCCCAATCAGCCCGGCGATGTGGAAGGCATGGACGAGCTCGCTCAACGCTGGAAGGTGAGTGCCTGGAAGACCTATACCCAATGGGGTCCGGACGGCAATGGGTTCTTTCTGTCGGACGACATCGGTTCACGAATGATCGAAAGGGCGCGTGCACTGAACGTGAAGGTCATTTGCGTGCACAAGGGCGTGCCCTTCGGACAAAAATCCTATGAACACAGCCAATGCAGCGACATCGGCGTCGTCGCCAAACGCTTTCCTGATGTGAGCTTCATCGTCTACCACTCAGGTTTCGTTCCCAGCAAGGCCGAGCAGGCCTTCGCGCCGGGCGCGGGGCGAGACGGCGTCGACACCCTGGTGCAATCTCTCATGGACAATGGCGTCGGCCCCAACAGCAATGTCTACGCGGAGTTGGGCAGTACCTGGCGCTTTGCCATGCGTGACCCAGACAACGCCGCGCATACGATAGGAAAGCTGCTCAAGTACGCCGGCGAAAACAACGTCCTATGGGGCACGGATTCCCTTTGGTACGGCTCACCCCAGGATCAGATCCAAGCCTTTCGCACCTTCCAAATCTCCGCGGAATTTCAAGAACGCTTCGGTTATCCCAAGATCACTCCGGAGATCCGCGCCAAGGTCTTCGGACTCAACGCCACCAAACCCTATGGGGTCAGCGCCGCCGAAGTGCGCAAATATGCCAAGCGCGATCGCATCGCCAAGGAGCGGGCCGCCTACCTCGAAAACCCTGAGCCGCACTTCAACACTTACGGGCCGAAGACGCGGCGGGAGTTCTTGAACTTGATGCGTTGGACGGGGGGCTCGCGGGCCTAGGTCTGTTGATGAAGCGATTCGCCTGTGTCTTGGCGTTATCCCTAGCGATCGCGAGTGCGGGTGCGCAAGACATAGCCTCCTTGCAAGCCGGCATGGTGCGCGTGGTCGCCATGGCGGAGGGTAAACGCAAGACCGGTGCGGGATTCATCGTGCGCTTGGAAAAAGATCGCGCCTTCATCGCCACCGCCTCACACGTCGTGGAAGGAGCGGAGCAGGTGGAAGTGGAGTTCTTCGCGGAACGCAATCGCTTCGTTGCCGTGAGAATCGTTGGCATCGAGGGCAACGATCCCCATGGCGTGGCGGCTTTGATGACGCAAGCCGCGCCGCCCGCCACGGCACGGCCACTGGTGCTCAACGCGCAGCTACCCGTTCAAGCGGGCGACCCCATTCTGACCATCGGATTTCCGCGAGGCGCGGCGCCCTTCTCCGTAGTTCGCGGCGAGGTCGCGGGCCGGCGCGGCAAGACCATCGATATCGCCGCCGCCATAGAGGAGGGTAACTCCGGCGGCCCCTTGATTAAAGGGGGCGAGGCTATCGGCATCGTGCTGGAAGCCAGGACTCCTTTCGCCCATGCACTGCCGGCGGTGATCCTGCGCTACGTTCTGGAAAGCTGGGCCATCGACACCCAAGCGCTCATGGCGCTGCGAAGCGAGCCTGCGAGCGTCTCCGTGCGCGACATCGCCAGGACCATCCAGAGCTGGGGTTTCAGTCATCCGGGTGGCCGCATGGACGGACTACCGCGCGGCGTCGCCGGCAGCTATCAACCGAATTACGAGACCCGCACCATCGGCGAAGACAAGGTCGTCATCGACCATGCGAGCGGCTTGATCTGGGAACAGTCAGGGTCCAAAGATATCGTCGCTGCGGAAGAAGCGATGGAACACATCGCAAAGCTCAATGCGCGGCTCCATGCGGGTGCCAACGATTGGCGGCTACCCACCGTCGAGGAACTCGCCTCTCTCCTTCGTCCCAGCGAAAACACCGAAGGCGTATTCGCCAGCGCGCTGTTCGATTCGCAGAAGTGGAAACTTTGGAGCAGCGATACGCGCCCCGACGGCGACCAGCGCTACGGCTTGGGCGTGGACTTTAATCTCGGCGTTATATCCGACGACTCCAGCGCTATCGCCAGTGAAACGCTGCGCTGGGTACGTGCGGTGCGGTCGAAGCAGTGAGCATGCGTCAAGCGTAGGATTCGCCGGAGTACTCACGCCTTGAGCTCCTTTTTCAGCTCGCTCAAAAACCGCCAATCGGCTTACCGCCGGGTGCCTTGAAGGGAACATAGTGGGACTGGCTCTTATCGATGCCCGTAGATTTCCTTGTTGACCACGTTGTCCATGTCGGGCTTCCCGTCCAATACGGACAGAACGTTATTCACCAAGGAAATGGCCATGCGATCCAGGGACTCGCGCGTCACGCCCGCCATGT
>JBKKAO010000580.1:0-5285 GCA_046714645.1 Burkholderiales bacterium
GCTTGCGCCTAGAGCTTTCGGACTCGGCGTTGTTCATTTGTGAGGTGGAGATGTTCGGCTACTAGGGCGGGGTAAAAGCACGGTTCACGCACCCCGCACGCCGTCTACCCGCGACCGGGACGACGCAGTGATTATGCGGCAAGCTCCTCCCGGGGGGATCGGTTGACGGTGGTATTTATAGCAATTGGGCTCGCCGAGTTTCCTGGCACCCGATCATGCCGCTTCCCGAAGTTCGTACCTTCGGATCAACACATCGGCTGGAATGGCGAGACCTTCCGATAGCCGGCGGATCATCTCTAATGTCAGGGGACGTACACGATTGAGAACTTCCGCGACGCGCGCGCGTGACCCGATATAGGGTTCGAGGTCCTTGCGGGTCATTTCGCGCGCTTCCATTACGTGCAGGAGAAACTCCACTGGATCGGGGGCCGGAATTGGATAGTGCTCCACCTCATAAGCCTGAACCAGTAGGGTCAAGACCTCCAACCGATCTTCTTCTTTCGAGCCCTCTGACGAATCCCAGAGGGCCTCGATTTCCTTGATTGCTGCTTGGTAGTCGCGTTTGGATCTCAGCGGGCGAAGTTCCATTGTTTTACCTCAAATATTCTCTGCGTCCACGCGGTCGTACTCACGATGCGTTCCGGCAAATCGAATAAACATCGTGCGCCGGTTGTAGTGGACAGCTACGATCAATCGAAAATCATTCCCTTTGATATTGAAGACAATACGATTGTTAGCCAAGAAACTCGCACTGCGGTAGGAGGCCTTAACATCCTCGGGACTAGCCCACTCGGCCCGGCTCGCTTGCGCGTACCATGCCCGCAGCGGCACTTCGGCCTGTGGGTGCTTAGTCCAGAAATCTCGCAGCGTCTTCAACGAGATGATCCTCACGGATTTAGCTTAACATGCTCCCGCTGCGGGAGCAATAGACGGATTGGCTGTTGTTTCTCCCGATGTGTCTGATTTCGAGGGCTCCATTAGCGGCCGCGTCACTACTTGGGAACCAGCGTGATCTATTCACGTGCGCAACTCATCCAGCAGCGCCTTGGCACCATGTCGCAGAAAAGAACGGTGAGTTGGCGGCGCTCGCCCTCAAAGGTGACGGATGGGGGAGACTCAGGTGATGCGGAAGGTGTGACAGGTGACGCGGCGGATGGGCCCCTAGTCTGCGATCCGCTCGTTGGCGCAGATGATGGCTCCTCCTTGAACTCGCCGAGGCTTTTCAGCAGTTTCTTGCGCGGCCCAAGAGGCAGGCCCATTTTTTCGAGTTCCGAATCGGTCAGATCCTTTGCGATCTCGAAATCGATCTCCTGCTCCGCAAACAGCTCAGCATATTTGCTCAGACCCAATGAGTCGAGCCATGCAGAGATTTCAGCGGCCATGCGTTATCCTTGGTTCGCGCCGAGAGAGTGCTGAAAGTGCTACCGAGGAACTTCGCCGAGGACGGTGCATCGGCGGATCACGCGTCGTTGCACCGCTGGATCGTAATCGGTCGCGCGATGTTGCAAACAGCGGTTATCCCAGACGATCATCTCACCCGGGCTCCAGTGGTGCTCGTAAGTCAGATCAGGATGCACGGCCAGGGCATTAAGCTCCTCGATGAGCGCCCGGCCCTCATCGTAGTCCATACCCACGATGTACTCCGCGTGATCGCCTAGAAATATGCATTGGCGTCCGGTTTCGGGATGAGTCCTCACGATGGGATGATCCACTGGCGGGACTTCCCGCTTCTGCGCTTCCGTCATGGGGTCTTCGCCGTGCCGGCGGGTGCGAGAAAAGTCCAAATTGTGGACGGCGCGCAGGTCCTTGATACGATCTTTCCACTCAGGGCTCAGGCGCTCGTAAGCCCCGTACATGTCGCAGAAGTGGGTTTCACCGCCTGATGCAGGAACGATTTCGGAATAGATGATGGTGGCCTGTCCCGTGACACGCCGCCAAGATCCATCGGTGTGCCACGCCAAGGTGCCCTTGTCGGGATGGCGGCCGTTCGCGTTGCCGTTCTCGTCGAGATTGGAAAGGTGGTAGAGCTCGGGGTAGCCGTTGGCGTGATATTGGTTCATCACGTGAATCTGTACTTCACCGAAATGACGCGCGAACTCCACTTGCCGGCCCGGAGCCAGATTCAGAAATCCGAACAGAAGCACTTGATGCTTCACGAAAGCGCCGTAGATGGACCGAAAAAGGCCATCGTCTACGGGTTTCGAAAAATCCACCTCCACGATCTCCGCGCCCATATTGGGCGTGAGGGGGCGTGCGATGAAGGGCCATTGCCTGGAATCCAAGATGGGCTTCAGCATTGGGTTTACTCCTCCCTGGTAATTGAGTGAATTATCTACCATGGCTGCGAAGGGGATCGCAGAGCTTGTACTTCTGGGTCCCTGCGGCAACGCGCTGAACTTCAAGGCGTTCGAGAATCCGGCGATGTTGTTCGAAAGGGGCGTCAATCCACACTGCTTAGGTCCGTTCGCCCAGGTGAATGGGCTTCGACGGGCTCTCAAGAACGGCGCAGCAGTGCGTCAGGCCACCGATTCGAGCGTAAGCCCGGCGTGCTCGCGCTGGGTGTGGAATTCGATATCCTTCCACATGTCTTGAATTACTTTCATCTCGTGGGTGGAGCGGGCGAGCACCGCTGGCGCATCCGCGACATCGAAGGCGACCCGGCCCGCATTCCCCTCGATGAATTTTTCCAGTTTCACGGGATCCTCCGCCGTGACCCAGCGCGCGCAGGTGTAGGAGGTAGGCAGCATGCGGGCTTCCACACCGTACTCGTGCTTTAGCCGGTGAGCCGCTACGTCGAATTGCAAGTTGCCGATGGCGCCGAGTAACAACATGGTGGCGCGCATCGGGCGAAAGACTTGGATCGCGCCTTCTTCTCCCAGCTGCATCAAGCCAATCTTCAGTTGCTTGGCGCGTAAGGGGTTCACCACTTCCACCGAGTAGAAAATCTCGGGAGAAAAAAACGGAAGTCCGGTGAATTGCAGCGACTCGCCCTCGGTCAGCGTATCGCCCAGTTGAATGCCGCCGTGGGTGGGAATGCCGATGATGTCCCCGGCGTAGGCTTCATCGAGCAATTCGCGGCGCTGGGACATGAAGGCCACTACGTTGTTGGGGCGGATCTCTTTGTTAAGACGCTGAATCTTGAGCCGCATGCCGCGCTCGAAACGCCCGGAGCACACGCGGATGAACACGACTCTATCGCGGTGGGCGGGATCCATGTTCGCTTGGATTTTGAACACGACACCGCTGAACTTGCTGCTATGGGGATCCACCGGGCCTTGCAAGGAGACGCGCGGGGTAGGGGAGGGAGCGATATTCACCAAGGCATCCAATACCTCTTGCACACCGAAGTTATTGATGGCCGATCCGAAGAATACGGGCGTTTGCTTACCTTCTAGAAACTGCTTCCGCGAAAACTCCGGCACCGCACCGCGAATCAGCTCTATCTCGTTGCGCGCCTTGACTATATCCATGCCAAAGCGCTCGGAGAGAGAAGGGTGGTCTAGCCCCTGAATGACTTCTTCATTGCCGCCTAGGCGATCCGCACCGGGCCGGAACACGCGAACTTGATCCCGTGTGAGATCGTAGACGCCGCGGAAAGTCTTCCCCATGCCGATGGGCCAGGAGAAGGGAATCACGCTCATGCCCAACACCCGTTCGATCTCGTCGATCAAGTCGAGCGGTTCGCGCACTTCGCGATCCAACTTGTTGATGAAGGTAATGATGGGGGTGTTGCGGGAGCGGCACACCTCCAGCAGGCGCAGCGTCTGCGCTTCTACGCCATTAGCAGCGTCGATCACCATGAGGGCGGAGTCCACCGCGGTGAGCACCCGGTAGGTGTCTTCGGAGAAGTCCTTGTGCCCTGGCGTATCCAGCAGATTGATGACTCGGTTGCGATACTCCATCTGCATGACGGAGCTTGCCACCGAAATCCCGCGCTGCTTTTCGATCTCCATCCAATCGGACGTAGCGTGGCGTGAGGCCTTGCGAGCCTTGACGCTCCCGGCGATCTGAATTGCGCCCGCGAAAAGCAAAAGCTTCTCCGTGAGCGTGGTCTTGCCTGCATCGGGGTGGGAGATGATGGCGAAAGTACGACGCTGGTCGATGCGTTCGATCAGTTGCTGCTGGGTAATGTCGGTCACGATGAGGCAATCCGCCGGAGAAGCGGCGGCGCGGCTAAACAAAGGGCGCGGATTTTAGCAGCTTAGCGCTTGCGGGCGACAAAACGACCGCCTCCTAGCTTTCCCTCGGTATACATGCCGACGAAGAAGCTGTAGTAACGGTCCCACTCGCCATGGCGTCCTTCGCCGAACTTGCGCACCGTAGTTTCCTTGAGACTGCGATACATCGCGAGGCGTTTGACCAGTATCTCAGCCCACGGGGC
The DNA here is from genome assembly GCA_046714645.1 of Burkholderiales bacterium. GTDB lineage: Bacteria > Pseudomonadota > Gammaproteobacteria > Burkholderiales > SHXO01 > SHXO01. The sequence continues at coordinate 4,382 of JBKKAO010000580.1, forward strand.
GCTCAGGTCGTCGGCGCTTAGGACGTCGCAACCACATTGCGCCAATAGGGCGCGATATCGCTCTAGCGAACCCAAGTCGGAAAAAGTCATCTCCACGCTCAGGCGGTCAAGTTCCGCTTGCGAGATGCGATCGGTACGCAAGATATCGGTGAAGGCCATCACGCCGCCGGGTTTGAGAACGCGCGTGCATTCAGAGATGAGCTTTTCCTTGTGAGGAACGTGGCACCAGGCTTCCTGCCCGATGACGACATCGAAGGACGTGTCTTCGAAGGGCATGTCCAAGGCGTTGCCCAGTGTGAAACTCACGAGATGATCGAGCTTGACCGCTCGCGTGAGCCTCTTGGCGCTCTGCAGCCGGCTTTCGGTGACATCCAAACCGGCCACGCGACAACCGATTCGATGCGCGAGATAGCGTGCAGGCCCTCCCATTCCACTGCACACGTCCAACACTGTGTGCTGCGCCCCGATGCCTGCTCTAGCCATTAAGACGTCGTTGGCTTCCAGGCCGCCGAAGTGATCTTGATCGTGGTCCATGAGGGTCTCCTCAGTGACCTGCCCATCGCCCAGCCCCCGTTGTGCGAGTGCGCTGAGGATCTGTTCTTCGTTGATGGGATGCGTGTCGTAATACTGAATGACCGTATTCGGGGCGGGGGACATGGAGAGCTACTTCTTCGTCGTGCGCAAATAGCTATCGTCGCCGGAGATCCAATCCTCGCGCAGGGGCGTAAAGACGTCGTAGGCCACTAGGGTCTCCACGGCGGTCGCGGTGTGCACCACGTTCGCCGGAATGAAGATCATCTCGTTGGGACCCACATCGGTGACTTTTGCTTCGATGGTGGGCTTACGGTGTTGGGTTTGGTCCAGCGAATAGATGACCTTCTTAATATCGCGTGGGGAGTAGTAT
>JBKKAO010000581.1:0-3005 GCA_046714645.1 Burkholderiales bacterium
GGTCTGCGGTAGAGATGGAGCGATTGAGGAACGGCTGCACACGCGCGACTGTCGACGGCGACCGAAAACTCGAAGTACTGCCGCGGAAGGCCGCCGACGTGCGGCAGGGGAACCCACCAGAGCAACCATTCATTGTTTGACACGCGGGCAGTGACGGGTACCCCGAGCAGTTGGCAAGAACCAACGGTGACATCGGCACTGTGAACTCGCGGCGCCCAGACTGCGGACCAAGCTGAGAACTGCTCGTAGCACGCGGAGTAGTCGCCCTGCGACCCGTTGCCGGACGATGCGCGGATACCACGGTGCTCGCAGTTGCCAATTTCGCTGCTCGGATGAACGGCAAGGATGTAGCCCAGTGGCTCTACGGAACGCGCGAGGGCGAGCTGCTCATTCGACTTGCCGCGAAGCGCAAGGGTCACGCCGTGTGGAACACCATACGCCTGGTGCTGTGACTTCAGCGAATAGTCGTCGACGCGCAAGTGCAGCGAGGCGTGGTTCATCGAGTACCAGTAGCCCCAGGCGAGGACGAGCGTACTGGCCCCGGTGGATGCGAGTAGGACCTTCGCCCAGATGCGCATTTTTGGTGACGCCTATCGAATGAAGGGGACTTCCCCGTCCCGAGCTGGCCGCGCAATTGCGGCAATCGGCAACGAAGTGCCACGATGGGAAGCGCGAAATCTCATCAGCTCACTTGGAAACGGGAACTCCATGGCCATTGTCAATCTGGGATCAATCTCGCCAAGAACGTGTTGCCTGCATGATGTGGATGCCACAGGCCGCGCTGTCCTCGTTCGTCCGAGCGTTGCACGCGGAAAGCAGCTGCTGGAGTTGATTGTTTCGCCGCCGCCCTGTGCGGCATGCACTCGCGCTGGCTGCTTGCTGGAAATGGCGCTCTGATGCACGATTGGCATTCGTTGCCCCAACATTACCACCAGGAGACAGGAATGATCAAAGTCAGCGTGATGTACCCCAACACGCCCGGCGCTCGATTCAACCATGAGTACTATCGCGACAAGCACATGCCACTCGTGAAGGCTCGGATGGGCGACAGCTGCAAGTACTACACGGTGGACAAGGGACTGGCGGGTGGAACTCCTGGCTCGCCTGCGACCTACGTCGGTATGTGCCACATCTTCTGCGACTCCGTCGAGGCGTTTCAAACTGGATTCGGCCCGCACGCCAAGGAGATCATGGGCGACATTCCGAACTACACAGACCTGTCGCCAGTGATTCAGATCAGCGAAGTTATCGTCGGGACGGCCTGAGGCTCGATTGCGCCTGACGACAACTATGCAGGCGGCTAATGGTCGGCGTCAGCCGCGCCCGCTTGCGGGCGTACGATGCACGCCGGCGTTAAGCACTGCCTATTTCTTTGCGACGACTTGTGCGAGGACAATCCGCCCCTCTTCAAGATTGCGTCTTTGATTTTGGGCCATGGCCGCGAAATCCTCTCCCAGAAGCACATGGAATCCAAGCGGCGGCAAGCCTTCCTTACGGATTTTCTCCGCCAGTGCTACAAACCACGCGCGTGCCATATCGGTCGTGTCGGACCAGTCCGAAACTTTGAACCCAGTTTCTTGGAGAAGGTCACGCAATTGATCCGGCGACACGAGGAAGCTGGTGTCCGGTGTGCGCGCCCAAGGTACTGGAAAGTAGACCGAACCCGACGGGCCGGCGAGAATGTCGTAAATAGCAAGCGTGCCTTCCGGCTTCAGAACCCGGTACATTTCGCGATACAGTCCGCGCTTATCCGGGATGTTCATTGCGACGTGCTCAGTCCACACGACGTCGAACGAATGGTCCTCAAACGGCATATTGGTTGCGTCGGCTTGCCGAAAGTCAACCAGGTCCGCCAGGCCGATCTTGGCACTGAGCATTGTGGCGGCGCGGCAGTATTCGTCGGTGAGGTCGATACCGGTGACGCGGCACCCGAATTGCCTGGCAAGACAGCGCGAAGTACCGCCGACCCCACTGCCAACGTCCAACACGCGCTTTGTCGAGTCAACGCCCGCAGCTTTGGCAAGCTCCAGGGTTGCCGCACGGCCGCGGATGTGAAACTCGTCGACGGGCGCGAGGTCCTCCGGGGTGAGGTGCTTCAAGTCCTTGCCGGCCTTTTCAAGCGCCGCAAGAATGGCCTCGCCCAAATCGGCTCGTGCGTAGTGCGCCTGGATTGCTTCGTTGACTGGTTGCGGTGCAGACATGAGGGTTCCCCTTTTGCAGGCGCTGCCTAACGTCTTGGTGAACGGGGTGCCGAACCGATGCTGATTGACGGCACGGTGCAGGCGGCCGGTCAGTTCGACCTGTAGTTAGACGGGACTGCCCTTACGGTTTCCTAGCGGCCGCGACAATCGCCGGACAACCAATCCGAAAGCCGTCTTTTACTTTGTATGCTTGTGTGCCCGTCAGGATAGCCTCGTGTATGCGCCCGAGTGCCTCCTTGGTCTGCAATTCAAGCACCATAGGCATGCGGACGGCGCTTTTATAAACCAAGTCGAGCGCCTGCTGCGCAGACTGAAATTCGTATGCCAAGGCATGCTCATTGACTTCGGTATCGATGAAGCCGGCAGCCGATAAAGAACGGCTGCACTCGATCGGATCACTAAACCGGAATGCGGGTGGCGCGGGCGGCAAGGGCACGTCCAGGTTTCCATGCGCCTTGAGCGCGCCGAAGACAAGCGCAAATAATTGATGCTTCTCTGGTGAGCACCACCAGCTGAACGCGTAACGTCCACCCGGACGAAGAACTCGAAAAGCTTCGGAGATGGCCTTGTCGGGGTCCGACAAGTGGCCGAAACCAAAGGCGCATACGACTGCGTCAAAACTGCCCGCCTCGAATCGGAGTGCTTCGGCGTCTCCGTGATGAAACTCGGCGCGTGGAAAGTTCTTCTTCGCCTCGGCTACCATCGACGGTGCGAAGTCCACCCCGAAAGCGCTTGCACCACGCGCTGCAGCGGCACCAGCCATATAGCCTGGACCGCAAGCAATATCGAGTACCCGGCTCTTTG
>JBKKAO010000582.1:0-3281 GCA_046714645.1 Burkholderiales bacterium
GGTCATGATGAGCGCGCCCTTCGCGGGGCCTCCGGCCATCCCCTTCAACACCGCCAACGAAGCGCTCCGAGAAAAACCCGCCACGAGTAATTTTCATGATGATCTGGCGGCGCTCAAGCGGCCGCGCAAGCACTATCACTGGTACTACTCCACGCCCGAGGCCAACGACAACATGTGGCACGCGCCACAAGGCCTGCATGCCTTCCTGCGTGCCTACTACCACTACAAGAGCGCGGACTGGAAGCGCAATCAGCCCTTTGCGCTCAAAGCCTGGTCGGCTGCGGAACTGGAGAAGCTGCCTACCTACTACATCATGGATCGCGATCAAGGCATGGCGCAGAGCGTGGCGCCGGAGATGCCCTCCGCCGGCCAAATCGCCGCCTGCAAGTGGCTTCCCGAGGATGCGCTGGCGGTATACAGCGCGGAATACGGCCGGACTGGATTTCAAGGCGGCTTGCAGTGGTACCGCTGCCGGACCACGGGCAAGTTCAACGCCGAGCATGAGATCTTCGCAGGGCGGACCATCGACGTGCCTTCCTGCTTTATCGCGGGTAAGAGCGATTGGGGTGTTTATCAGAAGCCGGGGGATTTCGAGGCCATGCACGGCAGCGCGTGCACCAAGATGGCAGGCTGTCATCTCGTGGAGGGCGCAGGACACTGGGTGCAGCAAGAACAGCCGGAGAAAGTGAGCCAGTTACTGATAGAATTTTTGCGTACCCGGACCTAGCGGCGCCTTATCCCCATGCCCGCTTTGCGATTCGACAACACCTTTGTACGCGAACTCCCTGCCGATCCCGAAACCGGCCCGCGACGCCGGCAAGTGCATGGAGCACTCTACTCGCGCGTAGTTCCAACACCCGTGGCAGCACCGCGGCTTATCGCCTATTCTTCCGAGGTGGCGGCAATGCTGGGCATCGACCCGGAAACTCTCGCCTCGCCTGAGTTCGCGAACGTTTTCGGCGGCAATTCACTGATGGAGGGTATGGAACCCTACGCCGCCAACTACGGCGGGCATCAATTTGGCCATTGGGCGGGACAGTTGGGCGATGGCCGCGCCATCACCCTGGGGGAAACTCTCAACGCCGCCGGTGAGCGATGGGAGTTGCAACTCAAAGGAGCGGGCTTGACGCCTTATTCACGCACGGCCGACGGCCGCGCCGTGTTGCGCTCGTCCATACGTGAGTTTCTCTGTAGCGAGGCCATGCACCACCTCGGAGTGCCCACCACGCGAGCCTTGAGCCTGGTGGCCACGGGGGAGGAAGTCATACGGGACATGTTCTACGATGGCCGGCCCCGAGCGGAACCCGGCGCCATCGTGTGCCGTGTCGCGCCGTCTTTCATTCGCTTTGGTAACTTCGAACTCCCGTCGTCACGCGGAGAGGTGGCTTTGCTCACGCGATTGATGGACTTCACCATCCGGCGTGACTTTCCTGAGTTGGTAGAAGGAAACGGCGCGCTGATTGACGAAGACGTGCGAGCGCAGTGGTTCGCACAGGTGTGCGAGCGCACGGCACGGCTGATGGCGCATTGGATGCGCGTGGGCTTCGTGCATGGCGTGATGAACACCGACAACCTGTCGATCCTGGGCCTCACCATCGATTACGGGCCCTATGGCTGGATCGATGATTTCGATCTCGACTGGACGCCGAACACCACCGACGCGCAAGGGCGGCGTTACCGTTTCGGCCAGCAACCGCAGGTGGCCTATTGGAATCTCACGCGGCTGGCGAACGCGCTGGCGCCGTCCTTCACCAGCGTCGATCCGCTTCAAGCGGGACTACAGTGTTATGCAGATACCTTCGACGCAGCCGATCGAAACCACATCGCCGCCAAACTGGGTTTGCTCGAGTGTACCGGCGAAGACGCTGGCCTCATGCGTGACCTTTATGGCCTGCTGCAACGCTCCGAAGTGGACATGACGATCTTTTTTCGCGCGCTGTGCGACGCCGATCTCGCATCCCCCACACTGGCGCCGTTGAGCGAAGCCTTCTACGATGAGGACAAACGGCGCCAATACGAACCAGAGTTCAACGAATGGCTAAACCGGTACGCCGCTCGCGCCCGCCGCGATGCGCAGCCCCTTGAATCCCGGCGCGCCCGCATGCGTTCGGCCAATCCGCGCTACGTGCTCCGGAACTATCTCGCCCAACAAGCCATCGATCGTGCCGAGCAAGGCGATTACGCGGGCATCCATGAATTGCTCGCCCTGCTGCGCCATCCCTACGACGACCAACCAGGCCAAGAACGATTCGCACAACGCCGCCCGGACTGGGCGAGAAACCGAGCCGGATGTTCCATGTTGTCCTGCAGTTCGTAAAGCGCTCCGCTCGCTCGCCTATCTTCCCCAACGCAGCGCCAAAGGATTGACCTCTCGCGCCAGTTCGAGCAAGCCGGCTCGCGCCGCCGAATGCAGCGCTTCCAGCGGATGGCGAACCGCATCGCTCTTGATGACAGCGCCTTCCATCATCACGGTCTTGGTGGCGCGCAATCCGCATTGGCGGTTCTCGTAGTTGACGAGCGGCAAGATGCGCGCGTACTGGGCAGCGGCCTCCTTGCGTCTCCCGGCGAAATGATGCTGCAGGACCGGCTTGATAAGATCAGGCAGGAGGGCACTAGGCATGGTGCCCGTGGCCCCGGCATCGAGATCCGCCATCAGCGTAATGGATTCCTCCCCGTCGAATGGGCCAACGATGGCCTTCCCACCCGCCTCGGCGAGCGAGCGCAGTTTGGCAGCCGTGCCTGGAACCTCGATCTTGAAATACTGAACCAAGGGCACCTCATGCGCGAGGCGCACCAGGAATGGAACCGAGAGCGCCACGCCCGAGAGCGGCGCGTCCTGAACCATGATCGGAATGCCCGCGGCTTCGGCGACCTTGGCGAAATGTTCGAGCATTCCCTTCTCGTCGGCGCGCAGGGCCGCGCCGTGATAGGGCGGCATCAGCATGAGCATCTTGGCCCCCGCCTTCGCCGCCTTGCGTCCGCGCTCGGCCGCGAGCCGAGTGCTGAAATGACTGCATGTGACGATCACCGGAACCCGCCCCGCCACATGGGACATACAGGTCTCTAAAAGCGCGTCGCGCTCATGATCCGATAGCAGGAATTGCTCCGAATGAGAAAATAATTGGAGAAAATAATTGGGGTCAGACACGACTTTATCTGATAAAGTGTCGCCAAGTTTCTTCTTTCACTGTCTATCGTGGCCCGCCTACCCCGCTACTTCGTTCCCGGCCAGCCGCAGCACATTATCCTGCGCGGGAATAACCGCCAAGCCATCTTTGCCG
>JBKKAO010000583.1:0-5063 GCA_046714645.1 Burkholderiales bacterium
TTCGATAACCGATGTGACGCCCGTTTCGGAGAACAGGACGCCAATCCGGATGGGGGTGGAGGTGACGGACTTCATTGCGGGAAAGATTATGTCTTCGTTGCGCTGGAAATGGCCATCACTTTTCGCTTAGACAAGCCGGCCTCTGAGCGCGGCACCCCGCCGATTCTATTGCATTGTTTTGGTGCGCCGCCACCGCGAATGCACTAAGGCGATGCTGGATTCCCCTTCAATGGGGCGAGGAGAGCAAGTCGTTTTTGCTCTGCCGCCAGAAAAAAATGCCCGTCCGCCATTGACGCCGGTGAAAATCACGGTGCACAATAATTCACCGCAGAGAATCGGCCCGGTTTGGTACGTCCGGCAAGTTCGGCAAGTACCGGATTCATCGCCAAGGCTGGCGAAGACATGATTCCTGGGGGAGGAGAGTTAGCGGGCGGGTAGTGTTGCAGTTTTCGCCCCACATCGAGAGTGCGTGTTGACAAGGAAGTCCGCGCACGAGAGGCAAGGAAGCCCACGGATTGGCAATGGCCGTTCCGTGGGCTTTTCTATTCTCGTGCGGACACGCCAGGACCTAAACGAACAGGAAGGGATGAGCATATGAGTAATCTCAACAGGCGAGACTTTATCAAGGCCACTTCCGCCACAGCGGCGGCCACCACCATCGCCGCGCCATACATTTGGCCCAAGGGCGCGCAAGCGGCAGGCACCGTGAAGATGGGGATTCTCCATTCATTGACGGGAACGATCGCCATCGCGGAGAAGTCCGTGGTGGATGCGGAAATGCTGGCCGTGGAAGAGATCAACGCAGCCGGTGGCGTGAACGGCCAGAAGATCGAAGCCGTGGTGGAAGACGGTGCCAGCGACTGGCCCACCTTCGCTGAAAAAGCTCGCAAGCTGATCGAAAAAGACAAGGTCGCCGCGGTGATGGGTTGCTACACCTCCGCCTCGCGCAAGGCCGTTCTACCCGTCTTCGAAAAGCTCAAAGGCCTTTTATACTACCCAACCTATTACGAAGGATTGGAGCAGTCCCCCAACATCATGTACACGGCGCAGGAAGCCACCCAGTCCGTTATCGCCGCCATGGAATGGTTACATAAGAACAAGGGAAAGAGCTATTACATGATCGGCTCCGATTACATCTGGCCGCGCACCACCATCAAGATCGCCAAGACAACGCTCAATCGTTTAGGCGGCAAGCTCGCGGGCGAGGGTTATTATCCGCTCGGTCATATCGAGTTTTCTTCCGAGATCAACAAGATCAAGGCCGCGAAGCCCGATGTCATTCTGAATTGCGTCGTGGGCGGTTCCAACGTCGCGTTCTTCAAGCAACTCACGGCCGCGGGCATTACCGGGAAGAATCAAACGGTTCTGTCTCTGGCGGTGTCCGAAGAGGAAGTCTCCGGTATCGGTGCAGAGAACGCCGTCGGTACGCTCAGTTGCATGGGCTATTTCCAGAGCCTGAAGAATCCGGCGAACGAAAAGTTCGTCAAGGCCTTCAAGGCTAAATACGGTGCTAACCGTGTCACGGGCGATACGCTCGATTGCGGCTACAACTCTGTCTATCTGTGGAAGCTTGCAGCGGAAAAGGCGAAGAGCTTCGATGTGGAGAAAGTCGTCGCGGCTTCTTCCAACCTTGAGATCAACTCTCCGGAGGGCAAGGTTAAGTTCCACGCCTCCAACCATCACCTGTGGAAGCATGCTCGCATCGGTGCGTTCCGTTCCGATGGTCAAGTGGACATGATCTATGAGTCCGGACTGATCGAACCCAATCCTTTCTCAAGGGGCTAGCCCCCGCCCTGAGAAGCTGCCGTTGGTGGCTTCTCGGGTTTTCCTATAACACACGTACAGCTATGACCGTAGATATGCTCGCCATGCAGGCCTTCACCGGGCTGAGCGTATTTACCATTCTGATGTTGATGGCGCTGGGACTGGCCATCGTGTTTGGCCTGATGGGCGTGATCAACATGGCCCATGGCGAATTGATGGCCATGGGGGCTTATACCACCTATGGTACGGCCGTCTTGTTTGAGACCTATTTCCCGCGGTATATGGATGTGTACTTTGTTGTGGGAATCGTCTTCGCCTTCTGCGTGACCTTTGTGTTTGGATTCCTACTTGAGCGCGGCCTCATCCAGTTTCTTTACAAGAGACCCCTGGATACCATGCTTGCGACTTGGGGTTTTAGCCTGATCCTGCAACAGATCTACCGGCAATTCATCAACGCCAAGGAAGTGGAAGTGCCCACGGTGTCGTGGCTGCAAGGGACGTGGCAAGCCACCGAAACGGTTTCCTTTCCGCTCAGCCGTATTTTCATCATTGGATTGGCTATTGTTACCGGCGTTGCGGTCTACATGTTGTTATACAAAACTCGTTGGGGGCTGCGCATCCGTGCGGTGACGCAAAACCGGTCCATCAGCGGAGCCGTGGGCATCAACACCACGAAAGTGGACGCCTTTACCTTCGCGTTGGGCTGCGGGCTCGCGGGTATCGCGGGGAGTTCCTTCACCATGCTGGCGTCCACCGGGCCGGTCACCGGGCAGGCCTACATTGTCGATACTTTCATTGTTGTCGTGTTCGGTGGCGTGGAGAGTTTGTTGGGCACCATCTCCTCCGCCTTCATCATGGGACAGATGCAGTCGTGGTTCGAATACTTCATGAGCGGATCCATGGCGCGGGCGAGTATCTTGTTGTTGGTGATCGTGGTGCTCTATTTCAGGCCGAACGGGTTGTTCGCCACGAAGGTGAGGCGCTAATGGCGAACGCAGACGGCACTCCAGGAGGGATTTTGGGCCTGCTAGATCGCTATGGCGTGGTGTTGCTGGCGATCTTCATCTTGTTGGTCTTGCCGCTTTCGCTGGGCATATTCCGCTTGGGATTGCTCGCCAAGTACCTGTCGCTGGCCTTCTGCGCCGTCGGGATCGTATTGATCTGGGGGTATGGCGGGATCTTGAGCTTAGGCCAGGGTGTATTTTTCGGGCTCGGCAGTTACATGATGGCGATGTTCCTGAAATTGGAACGGGCGGCGGATGCGAGTTCCTCCTCGTCCGCGCTGTCCACTTTCTTCGGGCAGGAGGGACTTCCCGATTTTATGTCGTGGAATAGCGTGGAGGCGTTGCCGTGGTGGTGGGAGCCCTTCCATCACGTCTGGTTCACTATTTCCGCCATTTTGATTTTGCCCCCGCTACTCGCTTTCATTTTGGCTTACGTGAATTTCCGCAGGCGCGTGGGCGAGGTCTACTTCTCCATCATCACGCTCGCGCTTGCCGCCATCATGGCCATCGTCATCGTCGGCCAGCAAGGCTACACGGGCGGCATCAACGGCATCACCGATTTCAAGACCTTCATGGGGATCGATCTCGATCAGGACAACGCGAAGGTGGTGATGTACTACATCACCGCGGGCTTACTCATTTTGTGCGTCGTCGTGGGTCAATTCATCGTGCGTAGCCGCTTAGGCAAGGTATTGGTGGCCATACGCGATCGGGAAGACCGCGTACGGTTTTCGGGCTACGACCCTGCCTTATTCAAGGCCTTCATCTTCGCCGTGGCGGCGCTGTTCTCCTCCATCGGCGGCGCCATGTTCACCATGCAAGTCGGGTTGGCATCGCCCTCATTGGTGGGTATCGTCCCCTCCATCGAAATGGTGATCTATGCCGCGGTGGGCGGCCGCTTGTCGGTGGTCGGCGCGGTGTATGGGGCCATGCTTGTGGGCTACGGCAAGACTTTCTTTTCGGAGAACTTCGTGCAGTATTGGCTGTACCTCATCGGAGCGCTGTTCGTGGTGGTGGTCATGTTCTTGCCGGGCGGTTTGGCGAGTTTGGTGGATAAATTGCGCCCCGGACGCAAAACCGAAAATGATCATAGGACCGCGGTGGTTGAAGCACCCGAGGCGAGATGAGCATGGAAATCCTCTCGGTATCCGATCTCACCGTTTCTTTCGATGGCTTCAAGGCCGTGGACAATCTGAGCCTGCGCGTGGATAAAGACGAGTTGCGTTGTGTGATCGGTCCCAACGGCGCGGGTAAGACCACGCTTTTGGATATGATCTGCGGCAAGACCAAGCCCTCCCACGGATCCATCAAGTTCAAGGATCTCGACTTGACCGGCATGATCGAATACCAGATCACGCGAGCGGGCGTGGGGCGCAAGTTTCAAACACCCTCCACCTACGAAGATCTGACGGTCTACGAGAATCTGGAGATCTCCTATCCCGGCAATCGCGGTGTGTTCGGATCGCTGTTCTTCAAACGCACGTCCGAGATCTCGGACAAGACCGACGCGGTGGCTAAGCAGATTTTCCTAAAGGATTCCCTCGGTACCAAAGCCGGTCTGTTGTCACACGGACAAAAACAGTGGCTGGAGATCGGTATGTTGCTCATGCAGGATCCCGAGTTGCTGCTGTTGGATGAACCCGTCGCGGGTATGAGCGCCCGTGAGCGGGAGCAAACGGCCGAGATGCTCAAGGGCATATCCAAGGGGCGTTCCACGGTGGTGATCGAGCACGACATGGCCTTCGTGCGCATGATCGCGCACAAGGTTACGGTACTGCACCAAGGGAAAATGCTTGCCGAAGGCAGCATGGATCAAGTGCAGAGCGACGAGCGCGTGATCGAAGTCTATTTGGGTCACTAGGCATGCTTAACGTAGAGAATTTGCATGTCTCTTACGGCGATAGCCTGGTGATTCGCGGCATTGGCTTCAAGATCGCCGAGGGTGAAACCGTGGCGGTCATGGGCCGCAACGGCATGGGTAAGACAACGCTGCTCAAGAGCCTGATCGGCTTGGTTCCGGCGCGCAGCGGACGCATCGCCTTGAACGGCACTGACCTCACTAACAAGAAGAGTTACCACAGGGTGGAGTCAGGCTTGGGCTTCGTGCCGCAAGGCCGAATGATTTTTCCTTACCTCACCGTGGAAGAGAACATTCTCTCGGGCATGGAAACCGTCGCCGGCAAGCGCATTCCCGGTTACATCTACGATGTCTTCCCCGTGCTGAACGAGATGAAGGGCAGGAAGGGCGGCAATCTCTCCGGCGGACAACAGCAGCAACTGGCCATCGCGCGTGCT
>JBKKAO010000584.1:0-25796 GCA_046714645.1 Burkholderiales bacterium
GACTAAGACAGTCAGTGCTGCCACAGATGCTTGCGATAGCGGGGCATTTACCTTCTCTTCTTCATATGGCACCTCAATACCAAGGGCCTGATATGCTTTTCTAACGGCTATAAGTGTGGCCCGGACCTCTCGCGATAAAGATCTGTCCAGTCGACAAATGGGAACCGAATCAGCGGCTGCATTCGAAACAATTGGGATTGGTAGTAGAACTAAAATCAGCGCCCGGAGGAAATGGGTTTCCACTGACTACAAACCTCGATTATCGACTAAGACCTCAAAGGCGACATCGTTTCCATTTGCCTCCTTGATGAGAGGCCATTTTCGGAAGGCGTCACGTAGCATCGTCACCGAGGCCTCGCGAGCCAGGAAGACGGCAATTTCGTATTGGCTTTCATTCCTGAGGCGGGGGACGCGTATTTTGCCACTAGTAGTTGTCGGACTATCCTTTGCCAATTCACTATGTGACGGTTCGTGGCCCTTGCATATTTGCGGAAACCCCCAAAAGACGTACCCGGATACCAGCCCTTGCTCTTGGAGTGCTTTTATTTCGTCTCGTGCACCTGGTTGCCATACACGTACCAATGGCAAGTCCGTGGCGCGCTTCACACTCTGTACCTTAAGCTCAACGTAGTTCGTATGGGCATAGAAGTCTTGCACGGCATGCAGTGCTTGGCCCAGGGAATAAAACACCTTCTCGACAGCTGTCCGTAGCACCACTTCATTGCCCCGTACCTTTTCTGCGTCCTTCGCAAGTTGGTCGACTTCGGCGAGAAGCGAGTCTATATACGCTATGGCGCCTTCAAAGTCGCAGTTGTCGAAATGTGCTTTGGATTCGAACTGGTGAATTTTGTCTTGTACGAAGAGCGCACTGCGTAACTGCGCCACATAAGGGTTGGAGACGAGACCCTTCAAAACCTTCTTATGCGTGGCGGTGTCAAAAGGCGCGTCACAATCGACGCATACCGCGACAGCATGTGACTGCTGCAAGGGTGGGGGCGTGGTATTCATCGGCTCCGGTCTAGCAGGTTGCTGAGATTGGTCTGCCACGCTGCGCGAGGAAAGCGCCACAGCCACAGTATTTTCCAATCCAAAGATGAGACTGAAAGGGGTGGAGGGTTAGGCGGCGGATTTGGATCGGGGGTTAAAGGATTTGAATAGATGTTGTCTTGCTTGTTGCACTTGTTTTGCGGCTTCATTATCGCTTATGGAATGGGCTTTTTCCTCAAGCGCATTGAAAGTTATCACCGGCTTGAGAAGGCAGTGGAAATCGGGGATGGATTTGAGCTTCTCCCAAGGAGTCATGATGTGATGATGGGGGTAGATCTTGGTGATTTTTCCTTTGGAGTTGATGGTTTCCAAGGCGAAATAGCAAGGGCGGTGGAAGTTTGAGAATAAGGGTTGAGTATTTCGCAGTAGAAGGTGTTGATGCGAGTGGCGTGTTTTTGGGGGATGTGGGCGTAGCCCATGAGCTTGCGCACGATGGCGCCGTTCTTGGATTCGGCCAAGGCGTTGTCGTTGGTGTGGCGGGGGCGCGAGCGGGTGAACTCGATGCGCAGTTTTTCCAGTAGGCGGGCGATGTCGGTGATTGACGTATTCGGAGCCCGAGTCGGAGTCGAAAGCCGCGGACCTCGAAGGGGAACCCCTCCAATAAGAGCGCGATGACCGGGAGCAGGTAGACCTCGCTGATGCGCTCCACACAGGCCACCAACTCCCATTGCGTGACGATATCGACCGCGTTGATGTGATACACCCCCTTCACCCCGTCCTGATCGCCCTGGTGCACGGTATCGATGCGGATATACCCGGGCAAGCCTTCCGGGGCGGGAGCGCGGCGCACGCCGATGGCCACGCGGGAGGCGCGGGTGGGGCGGTGTACGAGGCGTTGCTTGCGGTAGGGCTCGCTCTTGCGCAAGTTGTACAAGTGCGACACCGAGATCTGGGACAAACGCGAGAAGCGCTGATCGCCGAAGCGCTCGGCGGCGCGGCCCAAGAGCACTTTGGTGGCAGGGCCTGAGAGGGTGTCGTGCAGGCGATCGACTTCAGCCAGCAGGGTGGCATCCTCGCGGGTATAGATGCGGGTAAAGCTCGTGCGGCTGGTGCGCCCGCGAGGGGTCAGGGACTCGGTGTCCTGGTACTGGGCAATGAGTCTGCACAGTTGAGCGTGGGAATACCCGCTCAGGCGGCGCATATAGGCGAACACGACCCCGCGCGCGGACTTGGCTAGCGTGAAGTAGCGTAAGCGTTGAAGCACCCTTTCAATGAAGCCGTGGCGCGAGGATTCCTCGGCGGGAATGGAGAAAGCAACCTCCGAGGTCCCGGCGAGAAACTCGCGGATGTGCTCGACCGAGTCGAGCTTGGATTCGTTCATATCGATCACCATGCCTGGATGATCGACCCAAATCCCTCACTTCAGCCTCATCTCCCGTTGGAAACACGGAAGCACTTTCAGTCTCATATGCCGTTGGAAGAGGCTCTTTTTTTACAAGCGTTTCATATGCCTTGATCCTGCTCACCGCAATGGAAGTAAGCGGCACTTGCCGTTTGTCGCCATTCTTGGTTTTCTCCAGAAATACGGTGCGCTTTGGGAGATTGATCTGCGATAGTTCTAAGGTAAACATTTCGCGCAACCGCATCGCACTTTCGAGCGCCAGATCAAACAGTAACTCCAGTGCGGCTTGATAGGGTAGCGATAACGAACGTTGGCTCCCGGCGGGTACCTGGCCATCCAGCACAGTGCGAATTCTAAGCTCCTCCTCACCTGCCAGCCGGCGATCCCTTTCGGTGTCCTCCGGGACGGGCTTTTCGAGGGCGGACATAACGTTCTCGTCGCCCTCACTGTAAGTCGCGTAGCGCTTTGGAAGCATCCGTAGCGGGTTCGGCGTGAGTTCTTTTGTGCCGTGCCGAGATGCCCAATCAAAGCAGCGCGCCAACGCGCCGTTATGATGGCGGATGGTCGTCGGTGTGAGATGGTGCTCGCGCTTCATCCCGGCAATCCACGACTCGGCCCACTCGTAGTCGACCATCGTCAGCTTGTGGGTTCCAATGCGAGGATATTGCACGTTGAGCAGCTTGCGATCCGTTTCTGGGACCGAAACCTCGGTGAGATAGGCGCGAATCACGTCACCGATAAAAAGAAATTGTGCGCATCGTTCTGCGAACTCAGTCGGTACTACGCCGCGATCGAGTAACGCCTCGAGCTTCTTGACGTAGGCTTTACCTTCTTCTTCGGAATCGAAGGTCAGATAGATCGGTTTCGGCAGAAGGTGCTTACGTCGAACGACGAAGTGCCAAGTGTTTCCGCGCTTTCGCTGTGTCGCCATCGTTTCCCAATCGTATTTCCACTCGAATTGGGTAAGGAGCCCCTATTGCGGGATTCGCGTAGACGGCCAACCTGGCCGTTACACGCGTGTCAAACCACACAATGCGAGTGTCAAGGGGCGATTGTAGGCCGCTCTAGGCAACCTTGCAACCGAGGGATATATAGGTAAAGCATTGATTTATTGGAGGCGGGGGTCGGAATCGAACCGGCGTCCACGGCTTTGCAGGCCGCTGCATGACCACTCTGCCACCCCGCCATGGGGCCGGTACGAAATCTACCGAAAAAACCTACCAAACTTTCTGCCCGATGGGCTCTCGCGAACGGAAGGCCGAACCTTAAAATGGTTTACCCAGTAAATCAAAAGGGAAAGCGAAGCGCCATGTCTTCACTTTCCCTTGGTGTCTGGAGCGGGAAACGAGTCTCGAACTCGCGACCTCAACCTTGGCAAGGTTGCGCTCTACCAACTGAGCTATTCCCGCGGAAAGCAGGCGCGGATTATAGGAGCGCACAATGCAAAACTCAAGCTGTGGGATCGTGTTCTTTTGGATCCGTAGTGAAGCGTGCTGCCCTGAGATAGTAGACCATGGACCACAGAGTGAGCACGGCGGCAAGATAGATCAGCCAGGTGCCGAGCGTCTGAGCGCGGATTGCCCCAAATAGTTTGCCATGGTAAAGCAGCAAGAGTATGGCCACCATTTGCGCCACGGTCTTGATCTTACCCAACCAGGACACCGCTACGCTGCGGCTCTGGCCGATCTTGGCCATCCATTCCCGCAAGGCGGAAATCGTGATTTCTCGGCCGATGATGATCACTGCCACCACAGCGTCCACGCGGCCTAGTTCCACCAGGACGATGAGCGCGGAGGCAACCATGAGCTTGTCCGCGACGGGATCGAGAAAAGCGCCGAAGGCCGAGGTTTGATTGAGCTTACGAGCCAAGAAACCATCCAGCCAATCGGTGATGGCGGCCAGGGCAAAAAGCCACGCGGCGATCAGGTTGCGCTCGTTCATGTCGAGCCACAGTGCGGGAAGGTAATAAATCCCGACGAAAAGAGGGATCATGACCAAACGCAACCAGGTTAGTAGATTGGGGAGGTTGAGCGGCATGTCAGTGTAGTTCCGCGTAGATGCGCTCAGCCAGCGCCCGGTTGATGCCTTCCACTTGGGTCAACTCGTCCAGGCTGGCGGCGGCGATACCGCGCAAACCACCAAAATGGGAGAGTAGTTTCTGACGCCGCTTGGGTCCGACCCCAGGGATTCCCTCCACGGTGGACGTGCGGCGCGGCTTGGCCCGGCGCCCTCGGTGGCCCTCGATAGCGAAGCGATGCGCTTCGTCGCGAATTTGCTGGATCAGGTGCAACCCCGGATGGTCCGGGGTGAGCCGCAAGCTATCTTGCCGGCCTGGGATGACAAGCTGCTCCATCCCGGCCTTGCGCTCTTCGCCTTTTGCTACGCCAGCCAGGGGAATTCCCGAGAGGCCAAGTTCGTTCATGACTTCGCAAGCGCTGCTGACCTGGCCTTTACCGCCATCGATGAGGATGAAGTCCGGTAACACACCCTCGCCTCCGACAATTTTTCGGTAGCGGCGGTCCAGAACTTCTCGCATAGCCGCGTAGTCGTCCCCGGCCTTCGCTTGGGCGATGTTATAACGGCGGTACTGGCTATTCTGCATGGACCCCTTATCGTAAACGACACAGGAGGCGACGGTGGCCTCTCCCGAAGTGTGGCTAATGTCGAAGCATTCGATCCTCTGCACGGAGGCAGGTAAGCCCAATGCCTGATGCAAGGCCGTAAGCCTGGCTTCTTGCGTGGATTGCATGGATAGCCTTTGCTCCAGCGCGAGCCTGGCGTTGGTTTGCGCCATGTCGACCCACACGCGCCGCTCGCCCGAGGTACGCGTGGTGAGCGTGATCTCGCGGCCGGCCTGTTCGCTCAGCGCACTCGCCAGCACGTCAGTATCCAATTCGTGATTGAGCACGATCAACGGCGGCACGTCTCGGTTGATGTAATGCTGTGCGATGAAGGCCTCGAGGGCCTGCGGCGCATCGTAACCCTCCGCGTGTTCGGGAAAGAAGCACTTATCGCCACGGTGCATGCCGTTTCGAATGGAGACCAAATTTACGCACAGGGCACCGCCGTGCATGACAAGGGCCACGACGTCGGCATCCAAGCGTTCATCTCCGCTCACGAACTGGCGTTGCCGGACCGTTCTTAGGGCTTGGATTTGATCGCGAAAACTTGCCGCGTCCTCGTAGCATTGCGCTTGGGCAGCACTCGCCATGCGTTGCTCGAGGCGCTGCATGACTTCGTCGTCACGCCCGCGCAGGAACAACTCCGCATCGCGCACGTCCTCCGCATAGCGCGCCTCATCGATCAGCTTCACGCAGGGCGCGGTGCAACGGCGTATCTGGTGCAACAGACATGGGCGCGAACGATTGCTGAACACGGTGTCCTCGCAGGTGCGTAGCCGAAACACCTTCTGCATGAGCTGGATGCTCTCCCGCAAAGCACCCGCGCTGGAGAAGGGGCCGAAATACCGGTGCGGTTTATCTAGCGCACCGCGGTGAAAGCCAAGCTTCGGGTAAGCGTGCCCCGTCAACATGAGATAGGGATAGGATTTGTCGTCGCGGTAAAGGATGTTGTAACGCGGCGTCAGGGCCTTGATGAGGTTGTTCTCCAACAACAAGGCTTCGGACTCCGAACGGGCGACCGTGGTCTCCACTGTCTCGATTTGCGCCACCATGACCTGGATGCGTGGCTGCAGACTCGAGGTTTTTTGGAAATAGGAAGCCACCCGCTTCCTCAGATCCCGGGCCTTGCCCACATACAGCACGCAGCCGTCGGCTGCGAGCATGCGATATACCCCTGGCCGGTGGGGCAGGTTCGAGACGACTTCTCTGAGCGAGTCTCGCCCCGCAAAAGGATCTGTACCCGGGGCTTCGGAGCGCAGTGTCATGTGCGAAGATGCGGCACAGACGGCGGTAAACGAGAAGAGGCGGTTTGATTCATGGCGCCTCGATTTTATCTGCCCGAAAGGGCTTCCGGTACAATCACGCCCCTTTTGATACTGCTCTCCTCAAAATCATCATGGCCAAAGTCCTTGCAACCGAAATCCGCGCCGGTAACCTATTAGAGTGGGACAGGCGGATTTGGCGCGTGCTGAAGTCCTACCATGTGCACGTGGGCGGCCGTGGTGGTGCGTTCATGCAAGTGGAGATGAAGGATATCGAGGTGGGCACCAAGACCAACCAGCGCTTTCGCACCGATGAGAAGATCGATCGGGCCTTCGTCGAACCGCGCGAGATGGAATACCTCTACGCCGAGGGAAATACTTACGTGTTCATGGACAAGGAAAACTACGAACAATTGACGCTCGGCCTCGACCTTCTAGAGGGCCAAGTCGAGTACCTCTTGCCCAACACGGTCGTCCAGATCAACTTTCACAACGAGCGCCCCATCGGCGTTCAACTGCCGCCCAGTGTAGTGCTCACCATTACGGAAACGGAACCCAACGTCAAGGGCGCCACCGCCACCAGCTCATTCAAACCCGCGAAGACGGAAACGGGCCTTACGGTGATGGTGCCGGCCTTCGTGGGTGAAGGCGAGAAGATCAAAATAAACACGGACTCGGGAGAGTACGTGGAGCGGATGTAGCGCGAGCGGCGCCGCCGAGCGCGTCACTCCGCGCTGGGATGGCGCCGCGGAATAATGCTGGCAGTGCTTCGTTTCACCGGTGCCTTTGGCGTTACGAAATCGCTGAAAGCGGGTTGATTTGCATAGTTCTGTGCGAGGAGCGTTAAGCCAGTAGAGCGACCTCGGCTAGGGCTTCCCGGTAAGCAAGATGTGCTGGGAGTTCCTGCGGAATCGCGACCAGGGGCCGCGCCCTAAGTGTCTCGATGCGACGGGCCCAATCCGCGGGTGGCAACATCGTTAAGTCTCGCAAAAGCGTATCTGCCGCTGCGGGTCGGTTGCACAACAAGGCCATATCGCAACCTGCGTGAAAGGCCGCGTGCGCGCGCTCCACCACTCCGCCCGCGACGCTCGCGCCTTCCATGCTCAGATCGTCGCTGAAGATCACACCTTCGAATTGATACTTCCGTCTAAGAATTTCTTGCAGCCAGCGCTTGGAGAATCCGGCTGTCCGCGAATCGACTCGTGAATAAATCACATGCGCAGGCATGATGGCATCTAGTTTTTCTCGCGCCAGGATGGCAAAGGGGACGAGATCCGAGGTTTCGATCTGGGCGAGATCCCGGTCATCCGCCGGCACTGCCAAGTGAGAATCGGCGGCACAGAAACCATGTCCGGGAAAATGCTTGCCCACCGCGATCATGCCGTTGGCGTGAAGACCATCGATCAATGCACCCGCCAACTCGCCCACCACCACGGGATCGGAGTGAAAGGCGCGGTCCCCGATCACCCCGCTACGCCCATAGTCCAAATCCAGCACGGGGGTGAAGCTAAAGTCCACGCCATAGGCGGCCAGTTCGAGAGCGATCACGCTGCCCACGTTGAATGCGCTACGCCGGGCGCGGGTTGGGTCGCGATCCCAGAGTTCGCCCAATCGCCGCATGGGAGGAATGGTACAAAACCCGGACCGAAAGCGCTGCACGCGCCCACCTTCGTGGTCTACCGCGATCA
Organism: Burkholderiales bacterium; assembly: GCA_046714645.1. Lineage (GTDB taxonomy): Bacteria > Pseudomonadota > Gammaproteobacteria > Burkholderiales > SHXO01 > SHXO01. The sequence continues at coordinate 7,961 of JBKKAO010000584.1, forward strand.
GTAAGCGCGGCTCTCGCAATGCTCGAAGGCCATCGGTCAGCGATTTAAGCTGCGCCGGATCTCGATAGTTGCGCGCGAACAAGATGACTCCGCCCACACTCGGATGCGTGAGGCGGCGCTCATCGTCGGCCGTGAGTTCCGTCCCCACCACATCCAGCATGACGTTTCCAAGGGGTAGTGTGCGGGCCATCTCAGGATTCCAGAATGACGATGGCGCTGGCAAAGTGCCGTTCATCGGTGATAGAAACGTGATGGCGGTTGATCCCGCGCTGGCTCAACAAGCGATCGATCTCCGGATGCAGCCGCAGCTGTGGCCGGCCCAGAGCGTCGTGCACGAGCCCGATGCGAGTCCAGGTCACGGGATGCCGCAGCCCGGTACCGATGGCCTTGCCGAAGGCCTCCTTAACCGCGAAGCGCTTCGCCAGCAAGGCCTCAGGTTTGGATAAGACAACCAGCTCGTCACATTCATCCTGAGCCAGGATGCGATGAGCGAAGCGCATGCCGTAGGACTTCCACATCCTGGCCACACGCTCGATCTCGACGATGTCTATGCCCACGCCCTGAATCATTTTCCGCGGCCCTCGACCATGAGCCGTTTCATCTCACGCACGGCCTCCCGCCAACCCACGAACACCGCATGGGACACGATGGCGTGGCCGATGTTGAGTTCACTGATCTGCGCGATCGCCGCGATGGGTTGAACGTTGTGATAGTGCAGGCCGTGTCCCGCGTTGACTCTGAATCCGAGCTGCGCGCCAAGCCGGGCGGCGCTTCGGATGCGATCCAGCTCTTGCAGGCGCTCTGGCGCGCTCTCCAACCCGGCGTAGCGTCCGGTATGGATCTCGATCACGGCCGCCCCCGTTTGTTTGGCCGCGCGAATCTGCGCCTCGTCCGGATCGATGAATAAGGACACGCGAATTCCGGCATCCATGAGTTCGCCGCAGGCCCGTGTCACCTCATCGATGCGATTCACCACGTCCAAACCTCCCTCGGTAGTGAGTTCGGCCCGCCGTTCGGGAACCAAGCACACATCACCGGGCTTATGCTGAACGGCGATGCGAATCATCTCGGGTGTGATGGCGCTCTCCAGATTCATGCGCGTGGTGAGTACCGTGCCCAGCACCTGCACGTCCTCGTCCTGGATGTGACGGCGGTCCTCGCGCAAGTGCAAGGTGATCACATCCGCGCCCGCGGATTCCGCCATGAGCGCGGCCTGCACGGGACTGGGATAGCGCGTGCGGCGGACTTGCCGCAAGGTAGCCACATGGTCGATATTGACACCCAGTTCGATCATTTAGAGATCCTGTAAATCTCGTAAGAGTTGCCGCGTACGCAACTCTTGCCCGTTCAAATAATGTCCGATGGCTTGGCGCATGAGGGTGCGGCCTTCGTGATCCGAGAGGCCGTCTTCATCAACTTCTTGTAGATCGCGAGACAAATCCAACAACGTCTTTCCGCGAACCCTCAAGCCCGGAGCTTCCCCGTTTTTGGGGATGCGAACGGGTCCTCGCTCGATCTGAAAGGCGTATTCCACTTGCGCTTGCACTGGTTGGCCATCCACATCGTGCTCCAGCAATAGGCCGTATCCCATTTCGCGCAGCAGTTCGCGCTCGAACCGCCGCAGCAACCAGGCCGGTTTTCCGCCCTCGCGCAAAGCATGGATCGCCTGCTCATAGGCCTCGTACAAGCCCTCATGGGGATCCTCACGCGGTACCAACTTCAATAGGAGCTCGTTCACATAGAAGCCGCAGATCAACTGCAATCCTTGCAACTGAAGATGACCGGCCTCCCAATCCACATGGTGAAGGGTCTTCAATTCGGATCTACCCGACCAGGTCAGTTGCATGGGCTGAAAGGCCATAAGAGCGCCTCGCATCGCGGACTTAGGTCTGCGCGCGCCCTTCGCCATCACCCCTACCCTGCCGTGGCTGCGCGTGAAGAATTCAACAATCAGGCTCGTTTCACGAAAGGGGTAGGAATGCAGTACGTACCCAGCGGCGGCTTGGGCTTCTCGCGCTCTGCCGGTCCCTGAGCGGGGAGGCTCCGCTCTCATACATACCCCATGCGCTTGAGCATTTGGCCGTCTTCATCCCACCGGCTGCGCACCTTTACCCAAACCTCCAGGAACACCTTTCCGCCAAATAGCCTCTCCATATCCAGGCGCGCTTGAGTGGAAATCTTCTTCAAGCGCTCCCCGCCGTGCCCGATGACGATGGCCTTTTGGCCCTCGCGCTTGACTAAGATTGCACTGGAGATGCGCCGCAGTTTCCCTTTCATTTCGAAGGATTCGATCTCCACCGCCGCGTCGTAGGGGACTTCCTCACCCAAGGAACGGAACATCTTCTCCCGCAAAATCTCGGAGGCGAGAAATCGTTCGCTGCGATCGGTGATTTCTCCGGAGGGGTAAACCGCCTCACCCACCGGCAAGAGTTTTTCTATGGCCGATAGCAATGCCGGTACTTGCCGTCCCGATCGGGCACTGACCGGCACCACGGCCTCGAAGAACCACGATTTCGATAGCTGCTCAAGAAAGGGCAGCAACTCGGACTTGTTCTTGAGCATATCGACTTTATTCACGGCCACGATGAGCTTCTTGCCCGCTGGCACGCGCGACAGCACGAGCCGGTCGTTAGGCCCCAACCTGAGCGCCTCGACCACCCAGACCACGACATCGGCTTGCTCAATGGCGAGCATCCCCGACTGGTTCATGCTTAGATGCAGCTTGCCGCCTCGCCGAGTCTGGTAGCCCGGAGTGTCGATAAAGATGGTCTGGGCATCCTCGGTTGTGTGAATGCCAAGGATAGGAACTCGAGTGGTCTGGGCTTTATCGGAGGTGATGCTCAACTTCTGGCCAAGCAATCGATTGAGCAGGCTCGATTTGCCCACATTGGGCCGTCCCACAAGGGCGACATGACCAGTCCTAAATACTTTGCTCATAACTCCCTGCGCTTGTTGAATTCCAACATGGCCAACTCGTAGGCCGACTGGGCCGCTCGTTGCTCCGCGCTACGCCGGCTACCGCCCTCGCCCACAGATCGGAGACCGAGTTCGGAAATGAGGCACTCCACCAGGAAAAGCTGTTCATGGGCTTCGCCGCGAACTTCGACGATGTTGTACTTGGGTAGCTCCAAACGCCGGCCCTGTAGAAATTCTTGCAGCAATGTTTTGGGGTCCTTGCCGAGGGACTTCGGATCAATGGTGGATAACAGAGGGGCGTAGAGTTTTCGAATCAGCCGATCGGCGGCGGCAAAACCACGATCGATAAATACAGCGCCAAAAATGGCCTCCAAGGCATCGGCCAAGATGGAAGGGCGGCGAAAGCCTCCGCTCTTTAGCTCGCCCTCCCCAAGGGAAAGGTATTGACCGAGATCCAAGCCTTGAGCCAGCCGGGACAGGCATTCTTGGTTGACAAGGTGGGCACGGATACGAGAAAGATCCCCTTCGGGAAAACTTGGGAAGCGCTCAAACAGCAGCGATGCGATGCTACAGTTCAACACCCCGTCGCCCAGGAACTCCAGGCGTTCATTATGAGGGGCTCCGAAGCTACGATGTATTAGCGCTTGCTGAAGGAGTTCCGAGCGCTCGAATTCATCGCCGAGCTGAGTAACGAGAGGGGCGAGTGATTGGGCGATTGTGCGAGGGTGCATGTCACCCCATGATATCCATCGGAGGCTATTGTTCGATCTCAAACGCGATCAGAGCGCTAATGTTGTAGACGATTGGCACCTTTTGCTCCCAGCTGGCGGAAATGGAAATTCCGTCGCCTTCCTTATCAACCTGCAGATCGGTGCCTTTCACGGCGGAAATATAGTCGATGGCTGCGCGGCGTTCGAAGGCGATCTGAACGTCCTTCGCGGAAGCGTCCTTTAACTCCGGATTATTGGCGAGGTCGGTAATGATGCGCTTGATGGTGAAGTACTCCATGTAGGCCGGCATCAGGCGAAATCCGAGTAACACGAAAAACGCGATAACTCCCAATACGATAATCAGTCCTAGCAGCGTCAGTCCGCGTTCACCTCGCATAGCTTGCTCCTGTCATTTGATTGATTGCCCAATGCGGCCGAGATCGCCGAAATTGAGCCATATCAAGAACGCCTTCCCCACGATATTTGCCTCCGGCACGAAGCCCCAGTAACGGCTATCGCTACTGCTATCCCGGTTGTCGCCCATCATGAAAAAATGCCCAGCAGGAACCGTGCAAGTAAACCCATTGTCATTGTATTCGCAGTTCTCCCGGTGACGAAACTGCCTGACTCCGCCCAATTGCAGCGTCGGCGCATCGGGATGAACCAAGATTAGATGCTCGCGCTCCCCCAATTTCTCGCGGAAACGCTTGGTCCGAACGAAGTTAAGCCCGCCCTCCGGATACTCGTAGTCGCCATCATCCACCATGCGCACGGGAACACTGTTCACCAAGAGCTGTTTATCCTGATAGGTGATTTTATCTCCAGGGATGCCCACAACCCGCTTGATATAGTCAAGCGAGGGGTTTTCGGGATAGCGAAACACCATCACCTCTCCGCGCTGGGGTTGGTTCAAATCCAGCACCTTGAGATTGGCCACAGGGAGCCGGATGCCGTAGGTATATTTATTGACCAGAATAAAATCGCCCACGAGCAAGGTCGGAATCATGGAGCCAGAGGGAATCTTGAAAGGTTCCACGAGAAAGGAGCGCAAACAAAACACGATCAGAATGACGGGAAAGAAGCTCTTGGAATATTCGATCCACCAAGGCTCGTGACCATGAGCGCGTTCGATTTCTTGATACAGCGTTCTCTTTTTCGCCTCGAGTGCTAAGTCCGTACTCCCTGGCACTTGACTGACCTTTTGGTCGGCATCGCGCTTGGCGTCCATGATGGCGGCCTGGCGCTTGCGCTCAAAGACCAGGAGGTCCAGTAACCAAACTCCTCCCGTGAGAAGGAGCAAACTCAGCATGAGTAGTGCGAAGTTCATGGATTAACCGACTCTCGATCTATTTGCTGTCAACTTGAAGGATGGCTAGGAAGGCTTCCTGGGGAATCTCGACGGTCCCCACTTGCTTCATTCTTCGCTTGCCGGCTTTTTGTTTTTCCAATAATTTTTTCTTTCGCGTGATATCGCCGCCATAACACTTCGCAAGAACGTTTTTGCGCAGCGCCTTGATGGTCTCCCGTGCGATGATGTTGGTGCCGATGGCGGCCTGCACGGCGATATCGAACATTTGTCTCGGAATGAGCTTGCGCATGCGCTCCGCGAGGTCTCGCCCGCGGCTCTGCGAACTGGCGCGGTGCACGATGAGCGAAAGGGCGTCGACCTTATCACCATTGATCAAGATATCGAGCTTGACCAAATCGCCGGCACGGTATTCCTTAAAATCGTAATCCAAGGACGCGTAGCCGCGGCTCACGGATTTGAGCTTGTCAAAAAAATCCATCACCACTTCGTTAAGCGGCAACTCATAGGTGATGATCACTTGCCTGCCCATGTATTGAAGATTCTTCTGCACGCCACGTTTTTGCGTACACAGCGCCAATACCGGGCCCACGTACTCACCGGGCACCAGAATGGTCGCGGTAATGACCGGTTCTCGGATCTCCGTCATCTTGGAAGGGTCGGGGAGCTTGGACGGGTTCTCTACCTCCACCACAGTGCCATCGCGCATCATCAACTGATATACCACGGTGGGCGCCGTCGTGATCAAGCTCATGTTGTATTCGCGCTCCAAGCGCTCTTGCACGATCTCCAGGTGCAATAGGCCAAGGAATCCGCAGCGGAATCCGAACCCCAAGGCGGTAGAATTTTCCGGTTCGTAGCGCAGCGATGCGTCATTGAGTTGGAGTTTTTCCAGCGCGTCGCGCAAGGCCTCGTACTCATTGGATTCCACAGGATAGAGCCCCGCGAACACTTGCGGCTTGATCTCCTTGAAACCCGGCAGCGCTTCCTTGGCGCCGCGCGTGACGTGGGTAATGGTGTCACCCACCTTAGCATCCTTTAGTTCCTTCACGCCCGCGATGACGAAGCCCACTTCCCCGGCCGACAAGGACTCGCGTTGCACGGACTTGGGCGTGAACACGCCAACCTGCTCGCACAGATGGGTGGCGGTCGTGGACATGAATAGGATTTTGTCACGGGGCCGCAGGGCACCATCCACCACTCGCACTAGCATCACCACGCCCACATAGTTGTCGAACCATGAGTCGATGATCAAGGCAGTCAAAGGCGCATCCAAGCGGCCGCGAGGATGGGGTATGCGATGGATGACCGCTTCGATGATGTCCTCGACGCCCTCTCCCGTCTTAGCGCTCGCCAGAATGGCGTCTTTAGCCGGTATGCCGATGATGTCTTCGACTTCCGTGATTACTCGTGCCGGGTCCGACGAGGGCAGATCAATCTTGTTGAGTACCGGCACCACCTCCACCCCTTGCTCGATGGCGGTATAGCAGTTGGCGACCGTCTGCGCCTCCACGCCCTGCGAGGCGTCCACTACCAGCAACGCCCCTTCGCAAGCCGCCAAGGAACGCGACACCTCATAGGAGAAGTCGACGTGACCCGGAGTGTCGATCAAATTGAGCTGGTACGTCTTGCCATTGCGTGCGCGGTAGCTAAGCGCGGCCGTTTGCGCCTTGATGGTGATGCCTCTTTCACGCTCCAGATCCATGGAGTCGAGGACCTGGGCTTCCATCTCACGATCGGCCAAGCCCCCGCAAATTTGAATGAAGCGGTCCGCGAGCGTGGATTTGCCGTGGTCGATATGGGCAATAATGGAAAAGTTGCGGATATGCTCCATTAGGTCGCGAAGGTTCGGTGAGGCTTGTGCGAAGCACGTTATGCCGGAACTAAAAGAGGGCACCCCTTGGGCGCCCTCTTTCTTAATCTATGAATTTTATATGAGTTTCCGCTCTAGGACGACTGTCTTATGAGGGCGAACTCTCGCTAGCCCCCTCACCAGGGGCGGATAGTTAGTTATACATGATCCGCAACGGAATGTAGAGCGAGCCCTCGCCACGTTTGACCAGTAAGGCCACGGTTCGTGGTCCGTCCTTCAGGCCAAGGGCTTGGTCCAGGTGCTCAGCGGTGGCGATCTCTTGATTATTTACCGCCTGGATCACATCCCCGCGACGTATTCCAGCCTTCGCCGCAGCGCCCTTCGCGTCTTCCACGAACACGCCCTCCGCAATATTGAGTTCCTTTTTCTGTTCTGCACTCAACTCCGTCACCATCAGGCCCACCTTATTGAGGTTTTCCAGGGAACTCTTCTTACCGAGAGCAGGTGCCGGTTTCTTGGTGCGGTCATCGGGGGCCTCACCGACCACGATGGAAAGCTCCTTGGCCGCGCCCTTACGCCAGACTTGAACATTGACTTTCGAGTTGGGTTTGGTCATCGCCACAATTCGAGGAAGCTCATTGGAGGAAGCCACTTCCTTCCCATCGAACTTCAAGACGACGTCGCTGGGCTGAATACCGGCCTTGTCTGCCGCCCCACCCTTCTCGACGGAATTGACCAGCGCGCCGCTGGCCTTGGGCAACCCGAAGGACTCAGCCAGTTCCTTCGTGACCTCTTGGATTACCACCCCAATGCGCCCGCGACTCACCCGGCCATTGGACTTGAGCTGTTGCGCCACGTCCACGGCCACGTCGATGGGAATGGCAAAAGACAAACCCATGAACCCGCCGGTGCGGCTATAGATCATGGAGTTCACACCTACGACTTCCCCTCTCATGTTGAACAACGGCCCCCCGGAGTTGCCGGGATTGATGGCCACGTCCGTTTGCAGGAAGGGTACGAAGTTCTCCTGGGGGAGCGAACGCCCCTTGGCGCTGATGATCCCGGCGGTCACGGTGTTATCGAACCCGAACGGTGAGCCGATGGCCACCACCCACTCTCCCACCTTGAGGCGGTTAGGGTCGCCCACGTTAACCACCGGCAAGTTTGTCGCTTCGATCTTCAGCAAAGCCACATCGGAGCGCTTATCCGCGCCGATCACCTTCGCCTTAAACTCGCGCTTGTCGGTTAGGCGAACGGTGACGTCATCCCCGGTCTCGACCACATGAGAGTTGGTCAGGATGTAGCCGTCCACGCTGAGTATGAAGCCAGATCCCAAAGATCGCGCTTCATACTCACGGGGCTGCGGAGGACCAAAACGCCGAAAGAAATCCTGGAAGGGATCGTCCTCGGATCCAGGCGGTGTGTTGGCCTGGGTTTTCACCGTCTGCGTGGTGCTGATGTTCACCACCGCCGCGCCTTGCTTGTCCACCAAGTCCGTGAAATCCGGCAACTCTCGTGACTGCGCGTTCGCGCCAAAGCTAAGTACCGAGAACAGTCCAACAAGGAAAAGGTTCTTGATCATTAAAATCCCCTTAGTTCATCCTGATGATTTCTTAGGTACGCGTGCCCTTAACTTTATATTATCGTCCCAGCTGTATTACGGAGTTGCCAATCTGCAAAATGGTCGCCGCTGGCACTTCTCCCACGACAGTGACCATTTGATCGGATAGCGGCCGAAACAAGATGTTCAAAGCACCGTGACGCATCAATCCTTCCACGGGTCTTCGTTTGAGTGCCAAGGGTTCGATGAATACCGAGACCGAAGCGAGCCCGTCGGAATACACGATGTGAGTGACGGAGCCGCTACTCCCCTCCTTGGTTCTTCGCATCTCCATGATCTTGCGAAACCCCGCGGGAACACTCTTCACCGTCCAGCCGGCTTGCGTGGAGGAGGATTCGGCTGAAACACTGTCTCGGCGCCACTTAGGCCCTGCGTCCGCACTGGGCTTGGTCATCTCGCGGGTCACCAGAGCGCCGATATCGAGCTGTGTGAAGGTAAATTGCTCCAGCACCTCCTTGCGTTCATTCATGCGCTTGGCTTTGAGCAACAATCCGGTGGCGATATCGGCCCAGAGTTTGTGGCCGTAGCGCAAACCGTCTTTCGGTTCCAAGGATATAGATTGCGTATCGTAACCCGCGATTCGTTCTTGGCCGCCGATTCTTAGCTCATAGAAGTCCATCACCTGGGACAACTTCTCCGGTATAAGTGCTGGAAAATTGCGCCGGCCTGTCTGGCGCTCCTTGCGCATCACACGGCTGTCGTGATCGAAGCAATAGATCTCATCGTTCTTCCGGATGACTTCGCGTTTGGGGCCATCTAGCGTCAGCAGTTTTTCATACTCCCCGGACCGATCCACGAAATGGGATATGCGCGAAGTTTCGACCTGTTCCCCATGCTGATAAACGAAGGTGCCGGCGTAGTTGAGCTGGCGCGCGGCCGTCGCGATCTTCTCCAGCCAAACCATCGCTTCCCTTTGCTCGGCATCATTGGCAAGCGCGAGCGTGGAACACAGAAGTAGAAGCGTGGTCGTACTCAGGCGAAGACGCATAAGGCTGTTTGGTTGTTGATCTGCCTAGCGCCTTACTTCTTTGGCTCGTCCGCCGCCGCCGCTCGCATGTAGGGTAGCGAACCATGCATCGTTCTAAAGGAAGAAACCGACTGGTGGGCCAGCAGATAGTCCTCTACCTCAGCCTGCTGCGTGGCCAGCGCGACAGGTTGTGAGGTAAGGGGCTCGCGCTGAGCCGCCAATTGCGGTTCAACTTTCGCGATTCCGGCAAGATTGTGCGGCGCGCTCGGTTGGGGTGCGTTGTTAAAGGCCGCCCAGGCTACGAGCGCGACACCTGCCACGCCCGCCGCCGCCGAGAGCGCATAACGAGTCACTCGCCGGGGCGCGAAGAAGCGCGGCGCTAGAACGGTGGGCTCTCGCGCCAACCGGGCGCTCACCCCACCGGCTATCCGGCTCGCGAGCACGCTCTCCTTACGGATAGCATCACCCGCCAAATGGTACAAATTCCAATTCTCTCGAAGCCTCGGCTCTTCTTTCAAGCGCCTGAGATGAATCGACGCTTCGCGAGAATCCAATTCACCATCCATCAATTCAGAGAGTTTTTCCATCTCACCACCTTCTATCTTTACCTACGTCCAATAATGGTCTTAGCTGCGCCGCTATAGATTCCCTTGCTCGAAAAATCCGGGATCTTACGGTTCCTATCGGACAATTCATCGCCTGGGCAATCTCCTCATAACTCAAGCCTTCAATTTCTCTTAGCACGATAGCGGTACGCAACTCCTCGGGCAATGCATCCATCGTCGCGTTTACGGTCGTTGCAATCTCCTTCGTTAGCAATTCGCTCTCGGGTGTATTGACCTCTCGCAGCAGTTCCCCGTCTTCAAAGCCTTCGGCTTCTTCGCTATCGAACTCCGTCGTGGTCGGCGCCCGCCGTCCCAACGACACCAGGTAGTTCTTGGCGGTATTAATGCCAATACGATATAACCAAGTATAAAAGGCACTATCGCCACGAAAGGACGGCAGCGCGCGATAGGCCTTGATGAAGGCTTCTTGCGCCACATCCTCCACCTCGGCCGGATCGCGAATGAACCGCGACAGCAGCCGAGCGAGCTTGCGCTGGTACTTCGCGACGAGCAACTCAAAGGCATGCTTGTCACCTCGTTGCGCGCGCTCGACCAGCTGTTGGTCAACTTCGCGGTCACTCATCTCGCACTATTGTTTGAGTTATGCCCAACAAAAAAGCGCGAACTGAGCAGCTAACTGAAATGACACGTTAGCCGAGGTCGCGCTAGGCAATCCAAAGTATACCTGCCCGACCGTTGCGAAAGCTAACCACTATGCCAAAGACAACGAGACCGCTTCGGAAGTTCATTGCCGGGTAAGGTCGTCCCCAATCTTCGCCGCCGGGACCCAGCGCAGCCACGTACGTAGCTTGCGAAGGGAGTCTGCCGCCGCACAATCGAGTACCACTATGAGGTGGTACGACGCTCTTCGCTCTGGGGGCCGGACGCTCAGTACAATGATCCAAGGATGGACGAAACTACCGGCCATCACTTCCCCCTGGATTTCCGAACCTCCCTGAAGCGCCACGACGAGCGCTCCCTCGGGGGTGGTTCGCAGCGCAACCGGAGCGCGGGCGAACCACTGCAAGGCGTGCCGGCCTAAGCTCCAGTACAGGCTGCCCGCCACCATGGGAACGAAGGCCAACCCTAGAAAGGTAGGCTGCACTTGGAGTAACGCCACCATCACGATGCCATGCGCGAGTATCAACCACGCCGCCAGGAGGCGGGAGGCAACCAAACGCAAGGGAATAGGGAATGGGCTCACTCGTATAATTTTCGCTGAAGAACGTTCACAATACATCCCCACCACACTACGGTATCCATGAATCACGCTTGGGCTGATTTTCTCGCAAGCCAGACCCGTTCACCTGGCGGAACATCGTTGCCCGCTGTGTTCGGCGATCTCCCACGGTTCGCTGTTCTTCGCTTCAAAGGTCCGGATGCCGGCGTCTTCCTCCATGGCCAGTTGACCTGTGACGTGCACGCCTTGCCCGCGGATCATTGGACATGGGGCGCCTATTGTTCCGCCAAGGGGCGCGTCCTCGCGACCTTTATCCTTTGGCAGGACGCGGATGGCTATCGCATGCTGCTGCCCCAGACCTTAACCACGGCCCTCACAAAGCGCCTTCGGATGTTTGTGCTGCGCTCCCAGGTCACCATAGACGATGAGAGCGAGGCCATCGTTCTTCTTGGTATTCGCACAGGCGCGGACGAATCAGTCCTCTCGATCCTCGACTTTACGGAGCCTCACCGCGCCTTTGCCCTAAGGCGGCGAGGCAAGTTGGACGCGCTGCACCTCACGGACTCCCGCACCCTCATCGTCGCGCCCATTGAGGACGCGAAGCAGTGCTGGAAGGCACTCCAAGGTCTGATCCAGATCGGATCCGCCGCGCAATGGGACCAGCTCTCCATCGCCCAGGGTGAACCCTGGGTGCAACCCCAAACACAAGATGCCTTCGTACCTCAAATGCTCAACCTCGAACTCCTCAACGGGGTGAGTTTTACCAAGGGTTGCTACCCTGGCCAAGAGATCGTGGCCCGCAGCCAGCATCTGGGCCAAGTGAAACGCCGCCTCTATCGCTTTCGAACCACCGCCACCGGATCCCTCGGCCCGGGGTCCCCCATCTTCGCGGCGGGCGATACCAGTCAGCCCGTGGGCACGGTGACCTGCGCGGCCCCGGCCGGGGATGATTCCACCGAAATGCTCGCTGTGGTTCAAACGGCTGCACAGCGGGCCGAACTGCATTGGGGTACCCCGGGGGGCCCAACCCTGGAACTCTGTCCGCTGCCCTACGCCGTACCCGGGACGGAGAATGGCTAGTTGCTATTACATCTACTACCGAGTCAAGCCGGAGATGGTCGCTCTCGCCCGTGAGACCCTTCAAGCCATGCTGGCGCGGATCGAGGCACTCACCGCCGTGCGAGGGCGTCGGCTGTGCAAAACGGGGGAGCCGCTGCTTTGGATGGAAGTCTACGAGAACGTCGCAGACGAGGCATCGTTCGAGCGCGCCCTCGATAACGAAGTGAAAGCATCCCGATTCGCCCGCAACCTGGCGCCTGGTACGGTACGCAAAGTTGAACGTTTCGAAGCATGTGCTTAATCCTGTTCGGATACTGTGCTCATCCTGCCTATCCCCTTGTGCTGGCTGCGAACCGCGACGAGTTTTACGAGCGTCCCAGCACCCCCGCCGGGTTCTGGCCCACCACCCATAGCATCTTGGGCGGGCGTGACCTCACGGCGGGTGGTTCGTGGTTGGCAGTAAACCGGCACGGCAGGCTAGCGGCAGTGACCAATTTCCGCGACACCCGGCGCAAAGCCGCGCCTCGCTCGCGGGGCCATCTGGTGAGTGAATACGTCGGCTCGAATCGAAGCGGGGTAGATCAGCTTCGATCCCTGGAGTCCGTCCAAAACGAGTACGGCGGCTTCAATTTACTGCTACTGGACTCGAAAGGGCTGTACTACGCCTCCAATAGATCTCCTGCACATCGTGCCGTCGAGCCGGGCATCCATGGACTGAGCAATCACCTTCTCGACACCGGCTGGCCTAAGGTCGAGGCGGGCAAGGCGAAGCTCCAAGAGCAGCTTGAGCGCCCGCGCGAGCAACTCATCGGGGAATTGTTCAAGGTACTGGCCGATCGTTCGAAATGGCCCGATGAACACCTTCCCCATACCGGCGTGAGCATCGAGTGGGAGAGAAAACTCTCCGCAGCCTTCATTCACTCGCCTGGCTATGGAACTCGCGCATCCACGGTCATGGTGCTGGACCGACAGGGTCATCTGGATTTCGTCGAACGCGGTTTCGACGCCGGCGGCCAATGCACCGGCCAGCGCCAGTTTCGGGTTATGGAGTTCGCTAGCTAGCTAGAGGACGCGAGTCATATGGCGGTGAGGAATCCCGGCCTCCATGAATTCCTCACCCTCCACGTTGAATCCGTGTTTCCGATAAAAGTCCATCACGTAAGATTGCGCATGTAAGCGTGCCGTCCCATAGCCTGCCTGCTTGGCAAGGCCCACTAAATTCGCGAGCAGCGCGCTGCCCACACCCTGCCGGCGCCAAGCCTGCAATACCGCCATGCGGCCGATGTGGCCGTCCGGCAAGAGGCGCCCCGTACCGATGGCCACGCCATCATTGGTTTCGGCGATCACATGCACGCAGCGCGCATCCTCCCCGTCCCACTCCAGTTCCAAGGGCACCTTTTGTTCAGCGACGAACACTGCCTCGCGCACGGCGCGCAGAGGGTCTCGATCGGCATTCCAATCGGCCACTCGAATTCGGTAGGGCATCATCATGGATCCCATTATAATTTTCATCTCCGCTCGAATGCCTTCTCCCCTTGCTCAATCGTTGGAACGACGATCACGCCGCACAATGTGCAAGCGAACTCGCCCTACGTGCGTATTCATCGCGACTGCTGGGCGCGGATCCCGCCCTGGTGCTGCACGGCGGGGGCAACACATCCCTCAAAACGAGGGACAGCGGCGAGGAAATCCTTTGGGTGAAAGGTAGCGGCTCGGACCTCGCGCATGTCACCGAGAAGGACTTCACCCCGCTATCGGTCGAGACGGTGCGTACACTCATCCAAAAAACGCAGATGAGCAACGAGCAGATGATGTCGGCCCTGGTGCCCTGCGTGCGGGAACCGGCCCGTCCCAAGCCATCCATCGAAACACTGCTGCATGCGGCTCTGCCTTTCCGCTACGTCGAACACACCCATGCCGACGCCATCCTGGCGGTTACCAACTCCCGCAACGGGGAAGCCATCGCCCAGGGCATTTTTGGCGATCTGGCGCCACGGGTTCCCTTTCGCCATTCCGGGTTCGATCTAGCCAAGACGAGTATTGAGGTCTTCCAGCGAGATCGCACCGCGCGCACCATCGGACTCATCCTCTTGCAACACGGTGTGTTCGCTTTTGGCGATTCGGCCAAAGCCGCCTACGAAAACATGCTCAAGCTTGTGGGCTTGGCCGAAGCCTATCTGGCCGGGCACAACGCGTGGATCCTGCCGCGCGACGAGGACCATGCACAATGGAGCGCGCAAGAAATCGCTTGTCTGCGCCGTGATATTTCGCGCGCGGCGGGATTTCCCCTGCTTGCACGTCTGCACGACGATGCGCAAACTCTAGCCTTCGCGCGCCGCGCGGGGCTCACGGAACTACTACAGGAAGGGCCGGCCACTCCGCAACACGCGGTATTCATCAAACGCATGCCCATGACCGGCCGCGACGTCGCGAGCTACGCCGCCGCCTATCGTCATTACGTGGGCGATGCGCAAGGTGCGCCCGACCCGGCGCCACGTGTGGTATTAGACGCAGCCTTCGGCGCGCTGGTCCTCGGCTTCGGCCCTGACTACTTACAGATAACCGATGACATCTTCCGCCACGGCCGCGAGATCATGACTCGCGCCAGCGGCCACGATCGCTACCAAGGCCTTCCCGCTCAAGCCATCCTGGAGGCGGAGATTCACTACGGAGGATTCGAACAGCGCATTCTCGCCAATCAGCGCGATGAGGACTCACTGCGCGGCTGGTGCGTAGGGATTGCACTCGAGGATAGTGCCTTCAGTGAATCGCTAATCGAAGCACTCACCAGCCGCGCCGCTGCGGTGGCGAATCTCGCTCAGGACGCCTCTCCGGATAATCTGGTATCCCGCTTCGGCGGCCTGGACGCCCTCATCGCCCACCCATCGCAACGCGCACGAGCCGAGGCCTTGCTACCGATACTTCGATGCGCGCCCTTCGGGACGTTGCTATGGCTCGCGGATCAAGCGCCATCGATTCCGGAGGGTATTCGCACCATCGCCGTTCCCCGCGATATCGCGCACATCCTGAATTCCCTGGCCCTTCATACCCCATGACCACCGATACCCTTCGCTGGCGCGACGACGCGCTGGAACTCCTGGACCAGCGCGCGTTGCCCAACCGTGTCGAGTATTTGCGCTACGCCACCGCGCAAGACGTGGCGCAGGCCATCAAGGATTTGGTGGTACGCGGCGCGCCCGCCATCGGTTGTGCCGCCGCCTACGGCATGGCCTTGGCCGGCGCCGCCTGCCGTGCTAGGCCCGACAACTCCGAGAATATTCTGCGCAGCGCCCATGATGCCTTGGCGAGCAGCCGGCCCACGGCGGTCAATCTGTTCTGGGCACTGGACCGGCAACGAAAGATCTGGGAACAACCCGCGAGCGCGGCCACCCTCGCCGGACAACTTCTTCAGGAAGCCCACACCATCTTGCGGGAAGATCTGGCGATGAATCGGGCCATGGGTGCCCACGGCGCCGCACTGATCCCCGAGGGCGCGAGCATCTTGACCCATTGCAACGCGGGGGCGCTGGCCACTGCGGGTCATGGCACGGCGCTAGGCGTCATTCGCTCCGCCGTGGAAGCGGGCAAGAAATTGACCGTTACCTCCTGCGAAACCCGTCCCGTGCTGCAAGGCGCGCGCCTCACCGTTTGGGAACTCATGCAAGACGGCATTCCGGTCACGCTCATACCCGATAGTTCCGCCGCCCATCTCATGCGCCGGGGCGAGATCGATTTGATCATTGTCGGCGCCGATCGCATCGCGCTGAATGGCGACACCGCCAACAAGATCGGCACCTACATGCACGCGGTGTGCGCCGCCCGCCACGGCATCCCTTTCTACGTCGCCGCGCCCTGCTCCACCATCGACCCCAAGCTCAAGGATGGCGCCGGAATCCCCATCGAAGAGCGCGCGCCGGCGGAAGTAACCGGCTACGGCAAGGAGCGCTGGGCTCCCGAAGGCGTGAAGGTGCGAAATCCCGCCTTCGATGTGACCCCTGCGGAATTGATTACCGCCATCACCACCGACAAGGGCATCATACGCGCACCCTACTTGAACGCCCTCGGCGAGTTACTCCGTCAGCTAGGGTAGCGGTCCCTTCGACACCCTTTACACCGCAGGATGCCAGCCGGCGTCGGCCCACAGTTCCCCGCTCACCGCCGAGTTGGAGATCATGAAGCAGATGGCATCGGCGATCTCCGCGGTGCGAATCAGGCGGCGCAACAGAGTGCGCGGTAGGACTGCGCTCTCGATGTATTCGTCCCCCATGGCGCGCACCATGGGCGTATCGGTAAAGCCAGGGTGAATCACGCCGCAGCGCACGCCGTGAAACATCGCCTCGAGCATGAGGGTCGCCGCCGCGCCTTCCAAACCTGCCTTGGTCGCGGCATAGGAGATCTGTCCTTTGTTGCCTTGCGAGGAGATGGACCCGATGAAGATTGCGGCGCCCTGAATCCCTTCTTCCGGCTCCCAGCGTTTCAGCCCGCGCTGGGCGCGGTCCTCGGCGATCCGCGCGACCATTTCGACCGCCCAGTACACCGGCGCCACGAGGTTGACCTCGATCACTTGCCGAAACTTTTCAATGGGATAGATCGCCGCCTTTCCCGTCTCTTTGTTCACGCGAATCGCCAGATCGTCGCGGGTTATTCCCGCAGCAGGCACACAGATCGTGGGCAGACCCACCTCGCTCGTGGTCCGGTCAAAAACTCCCTTCCGGAAACCCTCGTCGGTCACATCGCCTACGAAGGCCAGGGCTGTTACGCTCTTGCCAACCCGGTCGCCCATTTGTTCCGCCAGCTCAACTACGCCCTCCGTACGGTCCACCAGAGCCAGACCTTTCACTCCGCGCTCGGCCAGTTCCAGCGCCACTGCTTTTCCGATGCCGCTGGCAGCTCCGGTGATCACTGCGACTTTGCGGTTGATCTGCATGATGAGTCCTTTTTGAATTGAGAAATTAAGAAGTTAGTCGGAAAATATGCTGGCTTCCACTAGGTGCGACGTAACACGCGAAGCGATTGTGCACTGCAACAACGCAAATTGCAATGAGTATTCGTTGAACGAACCCTAAGCGGTCGGGCGCAGGGCGCGGCGCTCGGCAAAGAAGCGCCGCAACAATGTCGCGCATTCATCCGCCAGAACCCCCCGGACCACTACGGTGTGGTGATTTAGCCTGCGATGGGCGAAAAGATCCAAGACACTACCGCAAGCTCCAGTTTTCTCATCGACGGCGGCGAAGATCAGGCGGGCAACCCGGGAATGCATGATGGCTCCTGCGCACATGCAACAGGGCTCCAAGGTGACGTAGAGGGTGCTACCGGGCAAGCGATAGTTGCCCACCCTTTCCGCCGCCGCTCTTAAGGCTAGAACTTCGGCGTGAGCGCTTGGATCGCCGCGTGAGAGGGGGGCGTTAAAGCCCTCGCCTAAAACATGGCCCTCGCGCACGAGGAGCGCGCCGACCGGAACCTCCCCCGCCGCAAACCCCCGCTCGGCGAGAAGCAGGGCGCGGCGCATGAACTCCAGGTCGGTTTGGTCCTCAGCGGGCAAGTCCGTCGGGGATCGTTTCTTCACTCAATTGTTTCCATAATCTGCAAGCCCTTGTGGATGCCGGAATTTGAAGAATCCCATTTCGGCCTTACCGTCGCATTTACCGTGCAAAAATCG
>JBKKAO010000585.1:0-4618 GCA_046714645.1 Burkholderiales bacterium
ATGCCATCGCTGAAGTACTCCTGCTCTTTGTCCCCACTCATGTTGACAAAGGGCAGCACCGCGATGGAAGGCTTGTCGAGTAAGGGAAGTGAAGGGCCAGTCGTGGACGAGAGCTTGGCTGCCGGAGCAGGTGGACGCTGTGAATACCACCACGCGCCTAAACCGCCGACTGAGACGACCATGGCGGCCACCAACACCAAGACAACTTTGCGTCCCGGCTTCGAGGAGGGCACGCTCGCGGGCTGCACAGTTGCTCTATTCCGGAATCTTGTTCCAACTGGTAGGCACGCACCGGCCGGGCAATGTTCTTCACCGTCTGTTCACCGATGAACTTGAACGCGAGCGGTACCTTGCCTTGTATCTGTCATGCACCGTTTCGGATAGGCAAATCCCTCCCGGCTCACCGATGCTTTGTAACCGTGCGGCGATGTTGACGCCGTCGCCGTAGACCGTGCCATCGCTCTTCGCGATCACTTCGCCGAGATTGACACCGATGCGAAATCGCATGCGCCGCTTCTCGGGAAGCGCTTCGTTTCTTTGACGAAGTTCTTGTTGAATGCCGAGGGCAGCCTGAACCGTGCCGGTGGCGGTTTCGAACACGGCCAGAATGCTGTCGCCGGTCATGTCCACCACGCGCCCTTGATAGGTGTCGATATGCTTGCGGAAAACCCCTCGGTAATCGTCGAGAGTAGCCACGGTGGCTTGATCGTCATCTTGCATCAGACGGGAATAACCCGCCACGTCGGCGGCCAGGATGGCGGCGAGCTTGCGAGTCTGCTCTGTGCTTTCAGTCATCCGCGCAGCGCGCGATAGGCGTCGAGAGCGCGTTCGAGAATTTCGCGGTCCGCGACGTCCTTGCTGCATACCGATTGTTTTGTACGCAACAATCCCTCGAGATTCGCCCCCTGTTCATTCAGCGCGCGGATCAACGTCTTCAGGTCTTCGAGCGTGGCCGGCCGGCTGAATTCTTCCACGATGAGCGCTCCAGATTGGTGCGCGCGATGCCTTGCGCTACACAGCTCTCCCAATGACGTGGCTACCGCCCATTACCATCCTGGAACTATCCCTGGTATGATTCCTTGCGACATTCTGTATTACCGGATCCGAAATGAATGCTATTTCCGTAAAGCTTCCTGACGCACTTCGGGAGCGACTCGCTTCCGAAGCAAAGCGGCGCAATGTGACCGAATCCACTATCGTGCGAGAGTCCCTTGAACAAATGCTTTTCGCCAACAAAGCTGGGCGCGGTGAATTGAGTTGCGCGGACTTGGCCGGTGACTTGATCGGCTCAATGCGTGGACCACGTGATCTGTCCTCAAACAAAGAGTATCTCCAAGATTGATTCGGACTTTGGGATCTACCGGCGGCGCGGTCGTTCAGTGATCCCAGTATCGAGTCAACAATGCGAGAACATGGTCCGCCCCGCAACATCGAGATCCGCTCGCAGAATGGTGCCCGAGGCCGATTCCGTGATGTACAACTGCTTATTTCCTGCGCCGCCGAAGGCCATGTTGGTCGTGAGATGTCCTTGGGCCGAACGAATGCGATAGGCTGGCTCGCCGGTAGGGCTCATGACCCAAACCGATCCCAGCCCCACATGGGCGATGATCAAGCCACCTTGGCTATCCAAGGCCAAGCCATCGGGGCCCATGCCGCCGGAGAGTTGCACGAAGATACCCACCTTCGACACGCCGCCATCGCGGGCCAAGGGGACGCGCCAGATGCAATTGCCCCGGGTCACCGCCAAGTAGACCTGGGTTTCTTCCAGATTCATGACCAAGCCGTTGGGGCTCGGCACGTTGTCGAGCAAGCAAGTCACCCGGCCTTCCGGCGTGACGCGAAACAAGCGTCCGGTGGGATCGTGCAGCCCAGTGAGACCTTGATCGGTGAAGTACAAGTCGCCGTTGGAAGCGAAAAACAAATCGTTCACGCCTTTGAAGCGTTCCACGTTCGCGCGTTCGAGATAAGGTTTTACGCGATTCGAGTCAGGATCGAGCACCATGATGCCGTGCTTGTAGTCGGCAATGAAGACGCGGCCGTCGCGATGAATCTTCAGTCCGTTGGGCCAGCCGTCGTACTGCGTGACCACGGAGAATTGGCCTTTTTCATCGGCCTTCAGGATGCGGCCGTTGGCGATGTCCACGCACCACAAATTACCGTCTCGGTCGAAGGACGGTCCTTCCAGGAACGCGACCGCTGGAAACCCCGGCGGCTGTCCCCGCACCCATTCGTTATCCGGGGGCGCGCCGCGCAGCTCCGGCGGCAGTCTTGCCCAAACGTTGGCTTCGATGGATTTCGGTGGGGCGTAGAACATTTCCTATTCTCCAGTGAAATGCGGCGGGCGTTTGTCGAGGAAGGCATTGACCGCTTCGTCGTGATCCTTGGTGTAGTGGGCCAGTGCTTGATAGGCCGCCGCCATTTCCAGAGAAGTACTGAGACTCATGTGTGCGCTCTCTCGCACCAAGCGTTTCGTTAGGCGCAAGGTCATCGCCGGATTGACCGCGAAGCGTTGCGCGAAGGCGCGGGCTTCATCCATGAGTTGTTCAGCGGGCACCACCTTGGTAACGAGCCCGCAAGCCAAGGCGGCGGGGGCGTCGATGGTGTCGCCCGTCAGCATGAGTTCCAGCGCTTTCGCCGGTCCCACCACGCGCGAGAGCAACCACGCGCCGCCATCGCCGGGCACGATGCCGAGCTTGACGAAACTAGACGCCATCTTAGCTGGCTGCGCCGCGATGCGCACGTCGCACATGCAGGCCAGATCGAGCCCGGCGCCGATGGCGTGCCCATTGATGGCGGCGATGGCGGGCACATCGAGGTTATACAAAGCCAACGGGATGCGCTGAATTCCATGTCTGTACGTGTTTCGAATTTGCGCCGGAGAGCCCGCCGAGTAGTACTTCTTATCGCGCATGTGCTTGATGTTGCCGCCGGCCGAAAAAGCGCTTCCTGCGCCGGTGAGTATCACCACCTTCACGCTCATGTCACGGTTAATGCGCTCGCAAGTATCGACGAATTCGTCCATCTGCTGTGGTTCGGAGAGCGCATTGCGCTCCTCGGGACGGTTCATGGTCAAGGTGACGACGGCACCTTCTTGTTGGTAAATCAAAAAATCGTTCATGGATAACTATGAGTGGTTGGGTACCGCTTGAGCGGTGATGAGGGGCCACATGGCGGCACCTCCTTGCTCGCAGACTTGCCGTCCAATCTGCTCCGACCAATGGGCGTGGGTTCCAAATTCACTACGCCACGACCAAAGGCGCCGGGTGAGATAGTGCAAGCTGTGTTCATCGGTGAAGCCGATGGCGCCGTGAACGGCGTGGGCGATGGCGGCCGCCCTTCCGGCAGCCTCGCTGGCGCGTGCTTTGGCGCAGGCGATGGCGAAGCCCGGTTGCTGTTCCGTTGCCATGGCAAAGGCAAACTCGGCGGCGGTGGATACACTGGCCGATTCGCTGGCGAGCACCGCGAGCTGCTGCTGAATGGCTTGGAACTTTCCGATGGGTTTACCGAACTGCACGCGATCATTGGCGTACTGGACGCAGAGTTCTACCATGCGATCCATGACTCCGGCGATCTGAGCCGCGCGTAGGAGTGCGCCATAGGTTTGAATCGGATGCGGCGTGATCGTCTCAGGTATGGGCACCACGGCTTCCACGGGTGTATCGCTCATTTCCAAGCCGTCGCGTGCTTCGCGAGCAATGTTCTGGTTGTGGCGCACCTTGGTCCGGTTTCGCTCGACTAGTACAAGGCGTTGAATACCGTCGTGGAGAATGCTGGTGACGACGAAATCCACTGCGCCACCCCAGGGAACGCCGTTCAGGGTCCCGTGCAATCTCCAGCCGTTGCCGTGCCGCTCGAGCCGCGTGTCCTCACTGGCTTGGCCGATGGTGAGACGTCCGTCCGGAATCTGGATGCCTGAATTGTCCAGCAGCCAACAAGCCGCCAAACTCTCCGGCAACGGTAAGGGCAGTGCATGACGGCCGCAAGCGAAGACGATGGGAAACAGGTCCGGCCATGGAGCGCTCACGCCTCCAAATGCTTCTGGTGCAGGCGCGCGCGTAAATCCGCCCTCGTCCAGCACATTGAAGAGCGAGCTCTGCCATTCTCCGGCCTCGGCGCTCCGAAGCACAGCCGGTGTGACCTGATCCGCGAGAATACGATTGATGCTGTCTTCGAATAACGCGCGCATACTTAGCGAACTCCCAATCCGCGCGCGATGATGCCGCGCACGATTTCGCGTGTTCCGCCGCGCAGGGAAAAAGAGGGTGCGAACTGGGTGATGTAGGCCAGCAGTTGCTCATAATCCTCACCGCCTAGCGAGGGCGCGCTTTCGATCAGGCTATGAGCGGTCTCCGGAATCTCTTGCTCCAGGGTCGTGCCGAGATCCTTGACGTAGGCCGCTTCGGTCGCTGGATTCTCCCCGTTATTTAAGCGTGCGGCGATGCTAAGCGACATCTGCCGGTATACCGCAAGCTTCGAGACTATGCTGCCGATCGCAATGGCGGCGCGGCCGTCAGGCGCCGGTCCAAGACGATCGATCAGTTCAGTGAGTAACGCATGGCAGCTCAAGAAGCGCTCCGGCCCGCTGCGTTCAAGGGCCAGTTCAGCCACCACTTGTGCC
>JBKKAO010000586.1:0-3416 GCA_046714645.1 Burkholderiales bacterium
TGGCGCCGAGAGAATTTCCGCCAGGGCCGCGGCCAGCGCTTCGCATTCTTCGCCGGTTCCGACCGAGATGCGCAGGTACTGATCGATACGCGGCGCGCGGAAGTGGCGCACGATGATATGGCGGGAACGCAGTGCGGCCGACAACTCGCCGGCATCGCGCCCAGGGTGGCGCACCAGCACGAAATTGGCGGCGGAGGGTAGCACGATGAATCCAAGCTTCTCCAGCGCTTGCGCTAACTCTTCCCGGCTGGCGATGATGGCCTGGCGCGTCTGCTCAAAGTAGGCGTTGTCCTCGAACGCGGCCATGGCGCCTGCTTGCGCGAGCCGGTCCAGAGGATAGGAGTTGAAGCTGTTCTTGACGCGGTTCAGTCCTTCAATTAAATCGGCGTGACCGATGGCGAAGCCCACGCGCAATCCCGCCAGGGCGCGCGACTTCGACAGCGTTTGAATCACCAGCAAGTTGGAATACTTATCCACCAAGGCGATGGCGCTGTCGCCGCCGAAATCCACGTAGGCTTCGTCGATCACCACCGGCGTACCGGGTGTCGACTTGAGCAAGCGTTCGATTTCGGACAGGGGCAGCACGCGTCCAGTAGGCGCATTGGGGTTGGGAAAAATGATGCCGCCGTTGGGGCGCAAGTAGTCGTCCACACGGAGACAAAATGCTTCGTCCAAGGCTACGGTTTCATACTGGATGCCGTAGAGCTTGCAGTAGACAGGATAGAAGCTATAGGTCACATCTGGGAAGAGCAGCGGTTGGTCGCGCTTGAGCAAGCCCAAAAATGTATGCGCCAGCACTTCATCCGAACTGTTGCCGGCGAACACTTGCTGCGGCGTGACCTTGTGATAGCGCGCGATGGCGGCCCTCAAATCCTCGGCGTTGGGATCCGGGTAGAGCCGCAGATTCCCGTTAACCGCCTCCGCGATGGCCTTAAGTACGGCGGGCGAAGGCGGATAGGGATTCTCATTGGTATTGAGTTTGATCAGCTTGCCCGCCTTGGGCTGCTCACCCGGCACGTAGGGGGTGAGCGTGGCGACAACAGGACTCCAGTATCGACTCATGATTTGAATAGCCGCGAAAACGGTATGGGGTAGATTGTAGTATCCATTGTCTTGCCCAAAGCATTGTCGGTCCTCAGCCGGCGAAGCGGGGCGGGAGTAAAGCCTAGACCAGCACGATGTGCACGCGATAAGGTCCGTGAATACCCAGGACCATGGTCATCTCGATATCGGCGGTTCTTGATGGGCCGGAGACAAAAGACACTTGACGTGGCATTTTTCCGTGCTCCGCGCGTAGCAGGTCCCACGCATCCTCCATGGAACGCACGATTCTCGAGCGGGGCACGATGGCGATGTGCGTGTCGGGCAACAGGCTGTTGGTGAGCGGTGTAGTCTCGCCCGAGAGCGTCATCAACGTGCCGGTTTCCGCGATGGCGCAGAAGCACCCGGTGATACCCGTTGCGTCGTCTCCATTTGCAGGACGAAATTCAACGTCGACGCCAGCTTCTTTCCACGGCAAGTCCTCATAGGCTTGCCAGCAGCACGCCACGGCGGGTAACGAATGGGATTGCGCGTATCTCGCCACCGCGGCGGGGACATCGCGCAAGGAGACAATCTCGTCCACGCTGCTGGAAAGCCCGATACAACGCTCCTTGAACCCGTTGATCAGGTCCCAATCCATGGGCGGCATGGGTCCGCGCGGGTGGGCGGAGAGCCTCGCATTCACGTCCTGTGCGCGCTGGGCTTGCGCGACGGAAACACCGAGCGCGGAACGCACGCGATTAAGAACGTTCTCGCGCGCGCTCATGGCTTGCGCCCAGCGTAGAGTTCACGGAAGGTTTTCCCTTGCGGCGCGGGGAGATCGCGGTCCTGGGTCCATGCACCGCCCGGCAAGCGATGCAGCAATCCCTCGGCGCCGCCCATCCACTTCCCCATGCGTGCGGCAAACTTGACCAGCAGCGAGTACAGCCACGGATGAGTCGCGGCAAAGAACCACAGCTTGAGCCCTAAGCGTTCCTGCCACGGGCGCAAGCCTTTCTCGACTTGTTGTTCGCGCAGTTTGCGCATGAGATCGGGCAGCGGAATCTTCACCGGACACACCACGCCGCATTGATTACAAAGCGTGGAGGCATTGGGAAGATCGATGGCCTTCTCCAACCCGGCGTATGCGGGCGTCAACACCGCACCGATGGGGCCTGGATAGACCCAGCCATAGGGATGCCCGCCGATATTCTGATACACCGGACAGTGATTCATGCAAGCGCCACAACGAATGCAGCGCAGCGCTTCACGCAACTCTGACCCCAGCACCCGGGCTCGGCCCGCGTCCACGATGATGATGTGAAATTCCTCCGGGCCGTCTGGGTCACCTTGCCGTTTGGGCCCTGTGGCGAAGGTGAGGTAATTGCTAATGGGCTGGGCAGTGGCGGAGCGCGTGAGTAACCTCAGCAGCAGCGACACATCTTCCAGCGTGGGCACCACCTTCTCGATACCGGCGATGGCCACGTGCACGCGCGGCATAGTGGTCGTCATCCGGCCATTGCCTTCGTTGGTCACGATGAGCGTCGAGCCCGTCTCCGCCACCAGGAAGTTAGCACCGGTGATGCCCATATCGGCGTCCAAGAAGTGCGGGCGCAATATCATGCGGGCCTCGCGCGTCATCTCCCCTATGTCAGTCTTGCGCGGCAGTTTGTGCTTCTCGTGAAAAAGATCGGATATCTCCTCGCGAGTCTTGTGCACGGCGGGAGCGATGATGTGAGAGGGGGTGTCCCCCGATTGCTCGATGATGTATTCGCCTAGGTCGGTCTCTCGAACTTCGATCCCGGCTTCGATCAGGAAGCGGTTGAGGCCGCTCTCTTCCCCCAGCATGGATTTCGATTTGATCACCTTACGAATCTTGGCCTGCCGCGCGATTTGTAGCACCAGTTCGTTCATCTGTTGCGAGTTTTCCGCCCAGTGGACTTTCGCACCGTTGGCGATGGCATTGCGCTCGAAGGTTTCGAGATAGAAATCCAGATGCGCAAGGGCGTGATCGCGCACTTGCTTGCCCGCTTCGCGCATTTCCTCGAAATTGCCCACTTCCGCCGCGGCCTTGGTGCGGCCAACGACCATCCGGTCACGCAGGCCGGACAGCGATTTGCGCAAGTGCGGATCCTTCAGCTTGGCAGCCGCGCTGGTCTTGAAATTGTGCGAGGAAATTTCCATGGTCAGTCCGTCATGCCCGCCAGCACTTCGGCGATGTGCAGCACTCTCGTGCGATGATCACCGCGCCGGCGCAGCCGGCCTTCGATGTTGAGCATACATCCCAGATCGCCAAGCACTAGCGCATCGGCTCCCGCCGCACAAACGTCATCGCATTTTTCATCGGCGATGCGGGCCGAGATGTCGCCGTACTTCACCGCGAAGGTGCCGCCGAA
>JBKKAO010000587.1:0-4771 GCA_046714645.1 Burkholderiales bacterium
CCAAAATCGAACCCAAGGTGGTAGCGGGTATTCTTAAGGACTGGTTGGCAAGGTGACGGGCCGGGAAGATGGCTGAAGTTGACGGCATTCAGCGCAGCGCCATACTTCTGATGGCCATCGGTGACGACGAGGCTGCCCAAGTCCTTAAGCACCTGGGGCCGAAGGAGGTGCAAAAGATCGGTACAGCCATCGCGGGCCTTGGCAATGTGCCAAAGGGGCAGGTCGGTACGGTGCTGCGCGAGTTTCTTACGGAAGCCAATTCGCGCAGCAAGGTCGGCGGGGATTCCACCGACTACCTGCGTTCGGTGCTGACCAAGGCCCTGGGAGAGGAACGCGCGGCGAGTGTACTGGATCGCATTGTGGAAGCGCCCGACAGTGCGGGGATTGAAAGCCTGAAGTGGCTCGATGCAGGCCAAGTCGCTGAACTCATCAAGAACGAGCATCCGCAGATCATCGCCACCATTCTTATTCACCTTGACGCCGATCAATCCGCGCAGGTTCTCAATAAGTTTGTCGAGCGCTTGCGCAATGACGTGATGGTTCGAATCGCCACCTTGGACGGTGTTCAACCCCTTGCACTACAAGATTTGAATCAAGTGCTGACGCAAGTCTTAAACGGAGCCGGCAAGGTCAAGAAGACCAAGGGTGGCGGTGTGGAAGTGGCCGCGGAGATTCTGAATTTCATCGGTGCCGCGACGGAGGCGACCGTAACCTCCCATCTGCGGGAGGTGGACGCGGAGCTGGCGCAGCAGATTCAGGACAAGATGTTCGTGTTCGACAACGTGTTGGATTTGGATGACCGGGCAATCCAGACTGTGTTGCGCGAGATTCAATCGGACAATCTGATTGTCGCTCTCAAGGGAACCAGCCACGAACTCAAGGAAAAGATCTTCAAAAACATGTCCCAACGCGCCGCGGAGATGTTGCGCGACGATCTGGAGTCCAAGGGGCCGGTCAAACTCTCGGAGGTTGAGGGCGCCCAGCGCGAGATTCTGCGCAGCATTCGCCGTCTCGCCGAAGAGGGACAGATCGTGATGGGGGGCAAGGGGAACGAAGGCCTTGTCGAGTAACGTCATTCTCAGCAAGATGGGACTCTCCGAGGTGCGCGCGTGGACACCTCATGCCATTGAGGACTCCCGGTCTATTCCAGAAACACTGGTGACGGCGCCTGCGCTCGTTCCTCTCGCCGAACAGGGTGCGAAAGACCTCCTTTCTCCGGAGGCCGATCCAGAGGCCATGGATCGCGCCCGTGCCGAGGCCTATGCCCTAGGGCTTGCGGAAGGACGCAAGCAAGCCGAAGAGCGCGGCTCCTATGAGAGGGAGGCGCTGCTTGCGTTGATAAGCACCATCAGCAAGCTGCGCCAAGACCTGGAAAAGAATCTCGCCGATGAGGTGCTCTCCCTAGGATTAGAAATAGCAAAGTTGATGGTTCGCGAGGCGCTGGCGCTGAAGCCGGAAGCGGTGCTATCGGTGTTGCGGGAGGCGATGGGCGCCCTGCCTGGGCTTAGCCAACAAACGGTGCTACATCTTCATCCTGCGGACGCCGCGCTGGTCAAACCTCTACTCGCCACGGATCCAATACTCGCCCAAAACACCTGGAAAGTGACCGAGGATCCGCGCATAGAGCGAGGCGGTTGCCGCCTGGAGACATCGCAGAGCGAGGTGGATGCCACGCTCGCCACGCGATGGAGCCGGCTGGTCTCGGCCCTTGGACGCGAGGATAGCTGGCGGACCGAATCCAAGGGCTAAACGCTCCCGTGGAAACTCCTCCCGCATGGCGCCGGTATTTCGAGGATTGCAAGAGCTCCGCACGGGCAGTGCAGCCCTGGGCCGTAAGCGGGCGGCTGACTCGTGTGGCGGGCCTAGTCATGGAGGCGGTCGGCCTTAAACTTCCCGTGGGACAGAGCTGTTACATACTCGGGCCTGGACGCCAAAGAGTTGACGCGGAGGTCGTGGGTTTCTCGGGCGAACGCCTGTTTCTAATGCCCTCGACGGACATCTACGGCCTTAAACCGGGTGCGCTCGTGGTGCCCTTGGATCCTGCGCTGGCGCGGGTGCCGCGCTTGGGAGAGGACTTCGTGCCAAGGCGGCGCGCCGAAGACCGAGCGAAGCAAGTGCCCGTGGGCCCTGCCATGATGGGGCGTGTATTGGACGGGGCGGGACGGCCTCTAGACGGCCTGGGACCCATCGAGGCGGAACGCCATGTGCCACTGCATAGCCGTCCAGTGAATCCCATGGAACGCGCACCGATTCGCCAAGTATTGGACGTGGGCGTGCGCAGCCTCAATGCGCTGATCACCGTGGGACGCGGACAACGGATGGGGCTATTCGCCGGCAGCGGCGTGGGCAAGAGCGTCCTTCTTGGCATGATGGCGCGTTATACCAGCGCCGATGTGGTGGTCGTGGGCCTGATCGGCGAGCGCGGGCGCGAAGTAAGAGAGTTCATTGAAACTATTTTGGGAACCGAGGGACTGGCCCGCTCCGTCGTGATTGCCGCGCCCGCGGATAGTCCGCCGCTCCTGCGCTTGCACGGCGCCTCCTATGCCACGGCTATTGCTGAGTACTTTCGCGAGCAGGGTAAACAAGTCTTGCTGATCATGGATTCACTCACGCGCTACGCTATGGCGCAGCGCGAGATCGCGTTGGCTATCGGCGAGCCGCCGGCGACCAAGGGATATCCCCCTTCGGTGTTCGCCAAACTGCCTCAGTTGGTCGAACGAGCGGGTAATGCCGCCGACGAGAGCGGATCCATCACCGCCTTCTACACCGTGCTGGTAGAAGGCGACGACTTGCAAGATCCCGTGGCCGATGCCGCTCGCGCGATCCTGGATGGGCATATCGTGCTTTCTCGCGAATTGGCGGATCAGGGGCACTATCCCGCCATCGACCTCGAGGCAAGTATCAGCCGCGCGATGACGGAGTTGCTCGACGCGAACCATCTGGATTTGACGCGCACGTTCCGGCTGCTGTACTCGTCCTATCGCCGTGCGCGTGATTTAATCAGCGTGGGCGCCTATGCTCGCGGCAGTGACCCCGTGGTGGACCGGGCCATTGTTCTCTATCCAAGAATGATGGAGTTTCTGCGCCAACCCATGGAGCAGCGGGTGCCGTTCGCGCCCAGCAAGGCCCAGTTAGGTGTCTTATTGTCCGAGGCCGCGATGTCGTAATGGCTGCATTTCGTCTCGCACCGTTGCTGGGTGTCGCCAATATGCGATTGGAAAGCGCGGAGCGCCGGCTCGCCGCGCTACGCAAGCGTCAGAGCGACGCGCAAGCCAAGCTCGCGCAGCTAGACCAGTTCCGCACCGACTATAGCGGGCAATTGGAAAGCGCGCAGCGGCAGGGCATCGAAGCCTACCGGTGGCAAGACTACCTGGCCTTTCTGGCAAAACTAGACCGGGCAAGATCTCAGCAAACGGAAGAGGTCGCGCACTGTAAGCAGGCCTGGGACGCTGGCTTCGAGGAGTGGCGAGAACTGAAGAGCCGCTACGAAGCCTTACTGGCCCTTGAAGCGCGGCATCATCTGGCCGAACAAGTTAAAGAGCGCCGGGTTGATCAAAAGCTCCAGGACGAATTTGCCGCCCGAAGCGGTATGAAATTGCCGGTCGGGGAGTAGACAGAGCGCCCCAGCAGGCGTGGCGCACCCTACGCCACTGCCAGTTTCGGCATGGCACCGCGTTTGCGATATGAGACGTACTTAAGGAGCCTCTCATGCATGCAATGCCCGCTTCGTTGCCCGCCGCCCTCAGTCCGGTTGCCGCTGCCGCCAGTGCACAGGCGGTGGATGCGGGCGGCGGCGCCCCCACCGTCATCGAAGGCGAAATCGCGGAACAAGTTTCCTTCGATCAGGTGCTAGCGGCCCAAGTCCTGGGGCTCGGTGTAGAAGCGGGGCTTACACCCGATGTGGATGAGTCATCTGCCGCTCCCGATGCGGAAGTACTCCCCGAATTTCTGATGGCGCAACTGGTGGCTGAAATCGGACTCGTGCCCCCGGTCGCTCCGCAGGGCCTAGCCCGTTCTTTGGTGGAGTTGAAGAATGTACCGCTACCGCAGGGGAGCGTTGTTCATGACAGCTTGGCCCTGGACGACATCGCGCAGGGTGCAGGGAAAGGCAGATCAGAAATAAGCAAACTGCCCTTGGACTCCTTCGCCATGGACGAACTGATGGTGTCCTCTGGAGTCCTAGAACGCAGTGCCGCTGGCGAATCGGTAGGCGGAGGTCCGGGCGCCGTGGCGGAGTTGTCCTCGGTGGATGCCCTGCGTTCCGCCCTAGGAAGCGCCGCGGGGACCGATGCTCCAAAATCTCAAGGAGTATCACGTCCTGCGGAGGGTTTTAACCCCCGGCACATTCCCGAGCCCGTAAAGAGCCCCGCATGGAGCGAGGCACTGGGCCAGCGGGTCGTGTGGATGGCGAAGGAAAATGTCCAAGTCGTCCACCTCCAGCTGGAGCCGCCCAATCTCGGGCCTGTGGAAGTGCAGTTAATCCTAAATCGTGACCAGGCAAGTTTGGTGTTCGTTTCTTCGCACGCTTCAGTGCGAGAGGCGATATCGGATTCCCTGTCCAAGCTCAATGACCTGTTGTCCGCGGGCGGCGTTTCCCTGGGAAGTGTGTCGGTCAATACCCAATCGCAGGCCGACCAACACGCCGGATCGGGCGGCCACCCCGGAGAAGGGGCTGGTGATTGGTTCTCCACGGACGCTCTTGCAGAGGCTCCGCACCTGCCAGCGAGGGTCGCCCTTGGGTTAGTGGACACCTTCGCCTAGCCTCCGCAGC
>JBKKAO010000588.1:0-3209 GCA_046714645.1 Burkholderiales bacterium
AGCAGTGTCGTACTGCGGGACTATGCTCTGACCAACCGGCTATTGAAGCTCGCGAACTCATCCTACTACGCGCGCTCGCCGGGCAAAGTCAAAACCGTGAGCGACGCCATCAATTTTCTGGGCGTCGAGCAGATTCGCTTGACTTGCAACGGGCTCACTTGCTTCGGCCATTTCAGCGGCCGCAAGCAAGACCTGCGATTACGCGAGGAATCCATCGCCGCTTTCATCGCCGGTCTCATCTCCCGGCACCTCGCGGTCCAGATCAGAGCCATGGAAACCGAGGAAGCCTTCTTGTCGGGAATGTTGTTTCATCTTGGCAAGATGCTCGGGTTGTTCTACTTCTCCGGGGACTTCGAAGAGATCGAGGATCTCGCCGCCCGCGGCGCCACGTTGGAAGAGGCGGCCCGCTCGGTGCTGGGCATCACCTTTCAAGAGATGGGCCATGCTGTGGGTGAAGTGTGGGGTCTGCCTCCCATCGTTCTCAAGTGTATGATCGATGTCTC
Organism: Burkholderiales bacterium; assembly: GCA_046714645.1. Classification (GTDB taxonomy): domain Bacteria; phylum Pseudomonadota; class Gammaproteobacteria; order Burkholderiales; family SHXO01; genus SHXO01. The sequence continues at coordinate 504 of JBKKAO010000588.1, forward strand.
CGCCGGCGACTCACCAGCAATAGAGGCGCTACGGACCATCGTGCGTTTCGCCAACATCCTGACAAGCGCCGATCCGGCAACAGATCCCGCGGGCGAGAACATTGCGATCGCGGCCGAGCCACTGCGGCCGCACTTGAGCCTTGACCTGACCACGACTCGCGTTTTGCTCGCAGCCGCCATGGAGAAGTTCAAGCGGTTCGCACCCGCCCTCGAGGTCGACGTCAGCAAAAGCGTTTGCCTTCAGCGCTTGGAAAACTGGTTATCGGTCATAGGCAAGCACCTGGAGTCCACGGCACGCACGGCCCCATCCGAAACAGTTTGACCCACGGTCACGGCATCACCGCTTACGGCAAAATACCGCCCTTTCGAGCACCTTCCCGTGCGCATCTACCTTCCCTTCGCTTTTGCCTACTTTCTTTCCTACCTGCTGCGCACCATCAATGCCGTCGTCTCTCCCGAACTCACGAGCGAACTTGATCTGGGCCCCGCGGCGCTCGGCCTGCTGACCTCCGCCTACTTTCTCGCCTTCTGCGCCGTACAGCTTCCCAACGGCATCTTGCTGGACCGCTTCGGGCCTCGTCGCACGGAAGCGGCCTTACTACTCTTTACCGCCGTGGGATGTTTCCTCTTTGCCATCGGAGATTCACTAGCTTCGCTTGCCATCGCACGAGCCTTCATCGGATTGGGCGTATCCGCGGGCTTGATGGCTTCGTTGAAGGCAATCTCCATCTGGTTTCCACGGGAGCGCCAAGCGAGCATGTCCAATTGGGTCATGGTCGCGGGCGCCTTGGGTGCCGTGTCGACCACCATCCCCGTGGAAATCTTGATTCAACACGTGAGCTGGCGAGTCATCTTCTACGGCGCCTCCATCGCCGCGATTCTCGCCAGCGCCTATCTCTACTTCACCGTCCCCGATCCGCGGAGCACCACTAAAGGCACCTCACTCGCCGAACAATGGCAAGACGTCGCACGGATATTTCGCAGCCCGCGCTTCTGGTGGATCGTTCCCATAGCCTCCCTTCCCATAGGCGGCTATATGGCCATTCAAAGCCTGTGGGCGGTTCCGTGGATGATGGAAGTGGAAGGGCTCACGCGCGGCCAGGCCGCTAACCGGCTATTCGTGATGGCCATCGTGCAGTTGCTGGGCTATTTCAGTCTATCCATCGGTGCGCGGACTCTCGCAAGACACGGCATTGAACCTCGTCATCTGTTCGTTGGAGGATTTGCGCTCTACATCTGCGGGTTCATCGGTTTGGTCTTTCACGCACCCACCGGGTTCTTTGCGCTTTGGATGATGCTGGCGCTGGGCTCCACTGTCAACGTCATGTGCTTCACCGTATTCACCGAGGGACTTCCCAAGGAACTCTTCGGCCGCGCCGCCACCGCGCTGAATCAAGTTCTGTTCGCGCTGACCTTCCTACTCCAGTGGGGCATCGGCGCGATGGTGGAAGGCGCCATGACGATGGCTGGAATGCCGAAATCATCCGCCTTCGTGTTCGCCTTTGGTTTTTTGATGGTGGCGCAGACTGCGGCCTACGCGTGGTTCCTGGCCGGATGGAAAAGACATAGCGCTCCCTGATCTCGGCAACCCCCGAATCCGTCAGTGCCATGCAAGGCCGTTGGGATTAAGCTGTTACCTCCCGAACCCTGACAACAGGAGCTATGCCATGAACAATATCCGAGCGGCCGGGGTCGCGCTGTCTCTGATTCTCTCCCCCATGGCATGGGCGCACTGGCCCGATCAAGCGCCCCACCAGATCGCCGATCTGGGAGAGTTCGCCTTTGAAGGGGGCGGCACCATCAAGAATTTGAGAATGAGCTACGTCACCCACGGCAAGCTCAACGCCGCCAAGGACAACGCCATCCTGTTCATGCATGGCTTCGGCGCAAACCATCACCTGGCGGATCACCTGATCGGGCCCGGCCAGCCGCTCGACACCGACAAGTACTTCATCATCTGCCCGGATGCGCTGGGGGCCACGCAGACCACCTTCAAGCACTCGACCAGCCCAACCAACAGCGGGCTGAAAATGACGTTCCCGTACTACAACTTACGCGACATGGTGAAGGCCAACTACAGGCTGTTGACGCAAGAGCTGGGAATCCCGCATCTACTCGCCATGACCGGGATCTCAATGGGAGGCTCGCTGAGCGTGCAGTTCGCGGTGAGCTACCCCGACTTCATGGACGCCATCTTCCCTATTGTGGGAGGGGCTCTATGGGGTACGGACGTAGTGTACTTCATGCAGCCGTTGCAGATTTCGAGTATCGAGGCCTGTAAGGGGTGGGACGGCGGCAACTACGACGAGAATCCCAACCAATGCGCATCCAATGCCCTCTCCGTAATGATTTATTACTTCTACACGAGGGAATGGTGGGACCAGTACGTCGATACGCCCGAGGCGTACACGAAATGGCGCAACAACTGGGGCGACTACTACCTCGACATCCAGGATGCACGGGATCTTTACTACCTGCGGAAGGCCTTCGGGCGCAGCTGGCTCGGCGACACTCCGGGCTTCAACGGCGACGTAAATGCGGCGTTGCGCTCAATCAAAGCGAAGGCCCTGTTCATCGGTAGCCCGCAAGACCTATTCTATTTGCAGCATCACACAGAAACGCAGGTGAAGGCGATTCCGAACGCGCGCGAGCTGTGGATCGATTAGGTCGCCGGTCACCTGATCTGCTGCAACGCCGATCCGAACG
>JBKKAO010000589.1:0-2967 GCA_046714645.1 Burkholderiales bacterium
TTTCCCAATCGCACCATTTGATCGGGCGGATCCACTCGATCGAGGTAAACCATCTCCCCTCCGTCGAGAATTCCCAGGTTGCATGCTTCGTCGTATTCTCGTGACAGGTTACGCAAGATCGGATTGATCAGCGTGCGGATGTCCGTTGGGGCCGATCCGCCCGCCGCCACTTCAAAAACCGCGAGCCCGATCGCATACCTTCCGGATTCTTCGTCGCGACTGAGGAAATTCCACTCCTCCAAGGTCGACAAGAGTTTATGCAACGTCGCCTTGGGCAAAGCCAAACCCTTTTGCAGATCCACGAAGCTCGTCGGCTTGTGGGTTTTCGCGACCTCGATCAGGACTTGAAGGGCGCGCTCCACACTGCGGCTGGCTTCGCGCTTCGGCGTCCGGGCCTTGCTCTTCGCTTTGGCTACCTTGCGTGATTTCTGGCTTGATCGCGCCACTGCGGACGTCTTCTTAATGGGCACCGGCTCTCCGTATTGCTCAATTATCCTGGTAGATTCGAATACATTGGTTGCATACCACCAAAACTTCGCGCGGCAGTATATTCCATATCGCAAAACTCTCGCGTCGCGGACCGATAAATGATCTTTTCTCGCGCTTGCAATGCCCAACACTTGAGAAGTGAAGGAGGGGCACGCAGCTATAACTGAGTATGGTGGCGCCGCGGCTCTGTGGAATGGCGGCACCTTCTCGCCTGAGTCTCGGCCGCGACCTTTCGGAAAGTACCGCGTAAAAGTTTTATTCTGAAAGGCCCTTACTCTTCTAATTCAGGATAGTGCCGGAAAATGCCATTCTGGTTGAAAGGAATCCGGCGCTCGGAGGTGAGATAGGCGGCGACATTGGGACGCTTGGCGACGCGCTCGTGCAGCCCAACGAGGCTCACGTACTGAGGTTCAAGCCTCGCCATGGTCCTGGGGAACGCGTAGCGCATGCCGGCGATGATCTGAAAAACAGACAGATCCACATAGGTCAAGGCACGCCCCACCATATAGCCCTTGGCAATTCCCGCCAGAACCCTCTCGAAATAGCCGAAATACTTGGGAATCCGTTCTTCGATGAAATGGCGTGTACGGCGGCGGGCTTCGTTTTTCTGCTGGTGGTAGTACAGGCTATTGGCGATGGGATGATGGGTATCGTGGACCTCCACCAGGAAATCCACGATGAGAAGTTGCAACTGATGCGCCCAAAGTTGGCCCGCCTCGGAACTCGGAGCAAGCCCGAGCCGCGGGCCGAGGTACTGCAAAATGTTGGCGGTCTGCCCAATAATTAGCTTGCCCGCACGCAGAAACGGCGGCGCGAAGCTCGGCCGGTCTATAGTCTTGCCATCGAGCAGCCGCTGCATGGCCGCGACGCCAACGCCCGGACCCGCCTCGCGGGCAACGTCCACATAGTTCGCGCGCGCCTCTTCGAGTGCCAGCCGCACGAACTCGCCACGTCCTTGAATGGACGGCCAGTAGAACAATTCGTAACGCATGATGTCTCCTCAGGTCTGTCGACCCGTCATACGAATTTAGATTTCCTCGACCTCCTTAAGATAGAGTGCTTCCACACGGTCATGGGAAGTCTTACCGCCAGACTATTCTAGAGCCGACAAATGCGTTGCGCGTTGTCTTGCAGCCGCCTGCACCAAGCAGGACTTGTAGCGGCAGGATCGCAAGCCCCTCGCTTTCTAGCCGAGATTCGCCTGTAGCTCTTGCAGGAAGTTCCGGATACGCTTTGCGTTCTGACCGAGGTCGCTGCGGCCCACGCGCGACTTCGAGCGCACGTCCACCTTGCTTCCGTCGGGCGTGGTGACGATGCGTACCACCACGTCGTCGACGAATCCGTACAGCAAGCTTTTCTGGTGGGCCTCGATGCGGCCTTCTTCGGGGCTCGCCTCGACCAGCGTCAGTCCCATGTCGGCGACTGCCCTCTTCGCGGCGTCGAAGACCTTTTCCTTCGGCGCCGGGCTGACCAGCGGCGCGAGGTCGGGATAGGCTTCCTTCTGCTTGGCGGCCGTTTCAGCGCCATCGTAGGTCACCGGGTGATCGCCTTCTTTGCGCAACTTCGCGGCGGCGACGAACTCCGGGGGATCCTGGGTATCGGTGCTGATGTCATGAATGTAGGGCAGTGAATCCGCGATCTGCTTCCAGCTCCACGGCAGATACGCCGCCACGCCGCCGATCACGATGCCAATTAGCGCGGTCGCAAGCATCCTCGCCGGCCGCGCCCGGATAAGGATCAATCCGGCAACCGACAGGACCGCTGCAGCGAGCGCAAACCAAAAAGCCCAGCGCATGATCATAAAGCCGGTGCGGAAATGCCACAGGTCGATGCGGTGACCAATACCGCTTAGGATCATTGCGGCGGCACCCGCCACCGCGACGACAGCCCCGATCACTGCGAGCCTTCCGCCCCATCGCGTACTGCCTGAACTGTCTAGAGCGTTCATTGTTCCCCTCCAGGATAAGTCACTCAACCCAAACGTGCGGGCGAATCGCGTCCAACGTTTTGGGGCCAATTCCATAAACGCGGCGCAAATCCTCCACCGAGGCGTAGGGCCTCCCGTCTACGATTCCTCGAGCGATGTCCCTGTTGATCCGATCCGCGGAGGCCCATCTAGGAAGTGTATCGCCCCTTCTCGGTTCTCCTGCAACCAAGTATCCCCTATTTCAGTACGCAACTCACCTGAGCGCCTGGCACTTGCCAGGCGGCATCAAATCTTGCCTCACCTCCCGGCATCGTCAAGTATTAGATCCACTCCTTTCTCCGCAAGCATGATCGTCGCGGCATTGGTGTTTCCCGAAACCACGTTAGGCATGATCGACGCATCAACGACTCGCAATCCACTTAATCCGCGAACACGCAAGCGCTCGTCCACGACGGCCTGCGAATCTTGGCCCATGCGGCAGGTGGAAGTCGGGTGATACACCGTGCCACCCACCTCGCGGGCGTAGTCGAGCCAGTCTTCACGCCTTTGAA
>JBKKAO010000590.1:0-4674 GCA_046714645.1 Burkholderiales bacterium
GTTCCACGGGTAGCAACACCGCGGATACCTTCGATATCCGCCGCGCCTACATTGGGGTGTCCGGCAAGATCGCCACGGACTTCACATTTGAAGTCACCGCGGACGTGGCACAGACCACGGCACCGCAACTCGATGTCGCGTGGGTCAACATGAACATCCACCCCGCCTTCCAGTTTCGCATCGGCCAGTTCAAGATGCCTATGAGCATCGAGGAGCTTACAAGCTCACGCTTCATCGACTTTCAAGAGCGCTCCTTGGTAAACGCCCTGGTACCGGCCAAGGAACGCGGCGCCATGATTCATGGCTCGCCCTATACCGGTGTGTTCTATGGACTGGCCCTTTCTAACGGTGCGGGCAAGAACACCAACGAAGGCAATACCGTCATTGACGGCAAGGATTTCATCGGCCGGCTAGGCGCAAACTTCGCCGAGATGATGGGCAACAAGAACATGGTGTTGCACGCTGCTGGGGCCTACTCCTCGGGCGAAATTCCTGCCGCATCGGCGGTGTCGATGCGAACCGAAGGCCGCGGCCTTACGTTCTTCAGTCCTGCTGCCTTCTCCTCGGCCACTCCCATTGAGCGTTCTCGCAAACATGCCGAAGCGTCCGTGGCTTGGGGACAGTTCAAGTTCCAAGGTGAACAAATCACCGCGGATTTTGAAGGCGGAGCCGGTGCAAGCGCGTTCAACCGAGGGATTGAGGCAAAGTACCTAGAAGCCCTGTGGCTGGTCACCGGTGAGAAGTACGCGGATGCCTATCGAGGCGGCGCTTATGCCGCCATAAAACCACTCAAGCCCTTCAGGATGGCTTCTGGCGGCCCCGGAGCCTGGGAAATCGGTCTGAGAGTATCTAGCATGGACGCGACAGAGTTCGCAACGACAGCCGGCCAATCGAGAGAGGCGGACTCGCTCACCGTTGGGCTCAAGTGGATCCCGGTCACGAACGTGCGCTTCATGCTGAACTATGTGAAGACGGATTTCGAACAGCCGGTGAGTCTTCTGGCCGGAACCACCACTTCGGAAAGAGCCGTCACATTTAGAACAGCGTTGTACTTCTAAAGAGGTCTCTTAGCTCCACTCCGCCGCCGGGCAAGTTTTCGAAGCATAATGCCCGTGTGTGTAGATCGGAGGGGATCGAAAGGTGAAGAGGCCGTGTTTATGGGCTGTGTGGGCAGTGCTCCTGGGAGTTTGTGGCAACGCCCAGGCCGAGCCCCCTATCAAAATTGGCGCCGTCGTGGCCCTGACCGGCCCCGGCGCCGGGCTCGGCATTCCGGAACGAAACGGCATGCTGCTGGCGGAGAAAATAATCAATGAGCGCGGCGGAATCAAAGGGCGCCCCATTCAACTCATTATCGAGGATGATGGCTCCAAGCCGGACATCGCGAAGAGTAAAGCCGAGCGCCTGATTCACGACGAGAAGGTCGTGGCCTTGCTCGGCCCCTCGCTCACGGCGAGCACGGGAGCGGTGGGCGGTGTAACCAACAGCGTTCCCATGGTTCACATCGTCTTTACGGGCTTGGGACCGCAGGTGGAGTACAGCTATAAGTCCATGTTCCACGTGTTGCCACCGCACACCCTGAATGCACGCGCCTTAATGGAGTACGCCACCAGGGCCCTGGGTGCTAAGCGTATCGGCGTATTGCACGATTCTGGATATGGCAGCGTGGTCATGGGAGCGATGAAATCCGTGGCCGGTAGCTACCAGGCGGAATTTGTCGCGATCGAAAAGTTCGAGGTCGGAGCCAACGACGTGACCACCCAGGCGGCCAAGGTCAAGGCCGCCAACCCCGATGTGGTTTTCGTCATCGCCACCTCGCCCATCCCCTTTCGCAACGCTAAGCAACTCGGGATCAAGGCTCCGTTGCTGGCGGCCATCGGGTCCGCCACCTATGAGTATGTGAAAGGCATGGGAGAATTCGGCGACGATATTGTGTTCGCGGAGTTTCTGGTATCCGAAGACCCGTTACCACACCAAAAAGAGTTCGTGGACCTATACCGCAAGACCTACAACACGCTGCCCAAGGCCTTCGACGCCGCCGGCTGGGACGCAGTACAAATTCTGGCGAAGGGACTCGCGAAGGCAGGACCCGGCGCCAAACCCGAGGCCTTGGCCGCCGCCCTTCGCGGTCCGCATCAAGGCGTTCTAGCCGCCTTCAACTTCGCGGCGCCCGACATGACGGGCATCGCTCTATCTAGCTACACCTATTCGAAGCTAGTGAAAGGGCGTTTCACTCGCCTGCCCTTCGCCAATCCGTAGGGACTAGTGAAGTTCGCTTAACGCCGCTCAATGTTCCGTGCCGGCACAACCGTCACCCTGTTTGGTTCCGGCTCCGCCGGCTTGGGGTAATAGGAGTTTCCGCGCCGAAGCCCTTGCCAATCAGACTTGAGCGACGAGGCGAGATGGGATTCGAACTGTTCCACGGATCTTTCCCATGCGAAGCTCTCTGCGTAGCGGCGTGCCGCATCGCGTGAAATGTGGAGCGCGGCGAGGCAAGCACCCCGGAGATCGTTGTCGAGCACGCCCACGGAAGCCGAGCCGATGACATCGATGGGCCCCGCCACCGGAAAAGCTGCTACCGGTGTGCCGCAGGCTAGCGCCTCGAGAATGACCAACCCAAAGGTGTCGGTCAGACTGGGAAACACGAATACGTCCGCCGCACGGTAGTAGGCCGCAAGTTCCGCGGGAGTCTTGATGCCGGCGAAGTGCACATCGGGATAGGCCTTCTCAATCTTGCTGCGTTGCGGGCCTTCGCCCACCACCCACTTCGAACCAGGAAGCTCGAGTTTTAGGAAGGCCTCGATATTCTTCTCCACGGCCACTCTACCCACGTAGAGAAACACCGGACGCTCTGTCTTGAGCAGGCTCCGGTCGCCTGGGGAAAAGGTCTTGGTATCCACGCCGCGCGTCCACAACACCGTGTTGCTAAATCCTCTGCGGGCCAGATCGTCTCGAATTGCGGGAGTGGGCACCATCACCGCCCGCGCGGGGCCGTGAAAGTGCCGAAGCCAGCGATAACTTACATTTACAGGAAGCCGGGTGCGTGCGTGCACGTACTCCGGAAACCGCGTGTGATAGGCCGTGGTGAACGCCATGCGATGGCGCAGACAATACCTACGCGCCGCGATTCCCAAGGGACCTTCCGTGGCGATATGCACGGCGTGAGGCTGGGATTGTTCGATGCGCCTGGCCACCCGGCCATAGGGAAACAGGCTCAAACGAATCTCGGGATAGGTGGGGCAGGGCACCGAGGTGAACTCCGAGGGCGTCAAGAAGTCCGTCTCGTGCCCGCGCACTTCTAGCCCGTCACGAATCTTACCCAGCGTGGTCACGACGCCATTGACTTGCGGGGACCAGGCATCGGTGACGACCATCACTTTCATAAAGAGAACTCCTCCTCGGTGAGTAAATGCAGGGATTCCTCCGGACTGCCCAGCAGCCGTTGCCAATGGATCAGCTTCAACTCGCCTTCGAAAGTTTCCGCCAGCGCCGAGAGGCTCTCCACCCAGTCCCCATCGTTGCAATATAAGACGCCATCGATCTGCCGGATCACCGGTTTGTGAATATGTCCGCACACCACGCCGTGCAGGCCGCGAGCCTTGGCTTCCCGAGCCACGGCGGCTTCGAAATCGGAGATGAAGTTCACCGCATTCTTGGCTTTATGCTTGAGGTACTGAGATAATGACCAGTAGTCCAATCCCATGCGCGCTCGCGCGTAGTTGAACCAGCGGTTCAGCTTCAAGATAAGGCTGTAGAGGTTGTCACCCACGATGGCCAGCCATTTAGCCTGTTGAATGACTCCGTCGTAGAGATCGCCGTGAATCACCAATAGCCTGCGTCCATCGGCAAGCGTATGAATGGCCTCGTCGGCGATTTGTATCTCGCCGAAGGAATAACCCAGGACGTGGCGTAACCCCTCGTCATGATTGCCGGCGATGTAAGTGACCTGGGTGCCCTTACGGGCCTTGCGCAAGATCTTCTGCACTACGTCGTTATGCGCTTGCGTCCAATACCAAGAGCGCTTGATCTGCCAACCATCCACGATGTCGCCGACTAAGTAGAGATAGTCCGACTCGTTGTGGCGCAGGAAATCCAGCAGATACTCGGCCTGGCAACCTGGCGTGCCGAGATGAATATCGGAGATCCAGATTGTGCGATAGCGCTGGTGCGAGCGCGGAGCGGGCGTCGCCGGATTCAGTGCGAACGTTTGAGCTTTGGCATGATGACCATGAAACCACACGCGCGTGAAGCCTTCATGCCAGTTTTATTTCTGCTCGATGACACGTCCGGTCTACGCACGGTCACAGGGATTTCTTAGGCGTCCCACCGGCACATGTCAAATCAACCGCTTATCAGCGCAATTGACGACGTCATTAAACGGTGCGTATGCTGCGCGCCGAACTCAACCACAGGACCGCGCCGATGAACCCGATTGATACTGTGCTCGCCAAGGTTCAAAAGAACCCTGACCGCCCATCCTCCAAAGTGTTGTGTTCGCTCTTGGTGGCCCTGGATACGGATGAGCCATTTAGTTTCAAACAAGTCTACAACGTGCTCGACTACAACGACTTCACGCTAGCGCTGGCGGTCATGCGCGAATGGCGGCTGGAAGAGATGCGTTGCAAGAAGGGACAGCTATTCAGCGTCGCCGAGCGTCCGGAGAGTTGTTTCTTGACC
>JBKKAO010000591.1:0-2732 GCA_046714645.1 Burkholderiales bacterium
GGTCCGATGCGACATTGCGTGTTTGGCCGCTGGCTCCATTTCGCCGAAGGTCTCTGTCAGGCCCTCGGGCATGAAGACGGGATCGTAGCCAAATCCGTTTGTCCCGCGTGGGGGCCATACGAGGGTGCCATCGACGCGGCCCTCGCAAACCAGATGATGCCGGTCCGGCCAGGCGATACACAGTGAACTGACGAAATTCGCTGTACGTTTTTTCGGATCGCGCGCACCTGCCGCCAGCAGCTGCTCTTCCACGAAACGCATGGCGAGGGTGAAATCCTTGTCCGGCCCCGCCCAGCGGGCCGAATAGATGCCGGGTTCGCCGCCGAGAGCGTCGACGCACAGGCCCGAATCATCGGCGAGGGCCGGGTGGCCTGACACCGTTGCCGCATGCTCCGCCTTGAGCCTTGCATTGCCACCGAAGGTCAATTCGGTTTCTTCCGGTTCGGCGAGACCCAAAGAAGAGGCGGACAGTGCCGTCACGCCAAAGGGCGACAGAAGTTCGTTGATCTCGCTCAGTTTGCCGGGATTGTGGGTGGCCACCACCAGCGTCTCGCCCCGCCGCAAACGCCGGGGACGGGGCAGATCCCAGATTTTCGGCTCGGCAAATTCGAGCGAATTGCCGGCCGGATCGCGAAAATAGATGGATCGACCACCGCCGCTCCAGGTCATTTTGGATTCGATCGCCACACCATGTTGCTCAAGGTGCGCCCGCCAATGGTCGAGTTGGGCGGCTTCGGCGGGAAAGCACAGATGGCCCGCTCCGAACGCGCCGTGTGGAGGAACCGCCGCGCTTTCCCTGGCCTCGGACGTTCGGCGAGGATCGAAGATCAGCAGCATCTGATTGCCGCAATAGAAGAAAAGATGGCGGCCCGGCTCTTCCGCCCGGCATTCAAGGCCCAGAATACCTTCGTAGAAGCGGCGGGCTTCGGCAAGATCCTCCGTGTAAAGAATGGTTTCGAGGATGCCGCTGGGCGTCATACAATGGCGGCCCGTTGCATCGATACCAGTTCTCCGATGCCCTTCCGGGCCAGAGCCAGCAAGGCAAGCAAGTCACCCTCCGAGTAAGGCTCACCTTCCGCCGTGGCCTGCACCTCGACGAGGGCGCCGGCCCCCGTCATGACGAAATTGGCGTCGGTTCCGGCTGTCGAATCTTCGGCATAATCGAGGTCGAGCACGGTCTCGCCGCTATGGAGACCGCAGGAAATGGCGGCCACATGATCTTTCAGCGGCCAGGATTTGAACATGCCGCGCGACTGCATCCACAGGACACAGTCATGCAACGCTACCCAGCTACCCGTAATAGCCGCCGTGCGCGTGCCGCCGTCGGCCTGGATGACGTCGCAGTCGAGGGTTATTTGTTTTTCGCCCAGCGCCACTAGGTCCGTGACGGCGCGCAGCGACCGCCCCACCAGGCGCTGGATTTCCTGGGTGCGGCCGGACTGCTTGCCCTGCGCCGCCTCTCGTCGCATGCGCTCGCCGGTGGCGCGGGGGAGCATACCGTATTCGGCCGTGACCCAGCCCTTGCCACGCCCCTTCAGCCAGGGCGGAACCTTTTCCTCAAGTGACGCCGTGCAAAGCACATGAGTATCTCCGAACCGCACCAGGCAGGAACCCTCCGCATGCTTGGCATAGGCTCGCTCGAAGGTAACTGCGCGCAATTGATCCGGCGCTCGACCCGAAGGGCGCATCACGGCATCCTTGTGTAGTTAAGCCCGCCTTCTAGACGCTTGATTGACCCGCGCCAACTTGATTTCTAAGAAGGGTCATGACCCTGATTCCGCCAAGACCGCTCCTCGATGACAGGTCGCCAGGCATCGCCGGGCTCGATCAGCGCTCGCGCGAAATCTTCCGCCGCTTGGTCGATACCTACTTGCAGACGCGAGAACCTGTGGGCTCACGCACTATTTCGCGCATCCTGCCGTCGCATCTGTCGCCAGCCTCGGTGCGGAACGTTATGATGGACCTCGAAGAGTCGGGGCTGATCTTTTCACCCCATACCAGTGCTGGCCGCATCCCGACCGAGGCGGGCCTGCGCTTCTTCGTCGACGCGGTGATGGAAGTAGGCTCGGTCACGCCCGACGAGCGGGCCCGGATCGATGCCCAGGCGGCGGCCTCCAACCGCGAACGCCGGATCGAAGACGTGCTCAGCGAAGCGGGCATGTTGCTGTCCGGCCTGTCGCATTGCGCAGGTGTCGTGCTGGCGCCCAAGATGAACGGCCGCCTCAAGCATATCGAATTCGTAAATCTGGGGCCCGGCCGCGCTTTGGTCATTCTGGTGGGAGAGGACGGGGCGGTTGAGAATCGGGCCATCGCAGTTCCAGCAGGATTGTCCGCCTCCACCTTCATCCGCGCCACGAACTATCTGTCGTCGCGCCTCGAAGGCAAGACGATCGCCGAAGTGCAGCGCTTCGTGCGCGACGAAATGTCGGGGCTGAAACGCGAGCTCGACGACCTGTCGGCAAGGATCGTCGAGGCTGGGGTAGCGATCTGGTCGGGCGAGACCGACCCCGATGCCAAGACGCTGATCGTCAAGGGCCAGGCCAATCTGCTGGAGAATACCCGGGAGGCCGAAGACCTCGACCGCATCCGCCAGCTTTTTGACGATATCGAGAACAAGAAGGATCTGGTGCAGCTTCTTGGCCTGGCTGAAGGAGGTGAGGGGGTCCGCATCTTTATTGGCTCCGAGAACCGCCTGTTTTCGCTCTCCGGATCATCGCTGATCGTCTCTCCCT
>JBKKAO010000592.1:0-4596 GCA_046714645.1 Burkholderiales bacterium
GATCATTCTTGCGGTCCTGGTTCGACTTGAAATGTCAGACCGATAAACCTGAGGCCAACGCTTCGGTCTAGGCTACCCGCGTGCGGCCATATATAGAGGCATTACCCGTTGCGAATAGGCCTCGAGGTCCCGCATGCGATCATCGCGCGCAGGATGCGTCGAAAGCCATTTAGGCCCTCCCCCGCCGCCCGCTTGCGCCATCTTGTCCCACAACGAAATCGACGCGCGCGGATCGTATCCCGCGCGAGCTGCTAGCTCCACGCCGATGCGATCCGCCTCGGTTTCCTGCTCGCGCGAGTTTGGCAGATTAAAAGTCACTTGCATCGCCATCTGCGCCATTTTTAGCGATGCGTCACCCGCTCCGGCTACTGCACCCACCGCCGAAAGCGCCAGCCCTTGGTTTACTTCACGCGAAGCCCGCTCGCGCCCATGCTCGCGCAGCGAGTGGGCGATCTCATGGCCGATAACCGCTGCCAGTTCGTCGTCCGTCAAGTTCAGCTTTTCGATAAGCCCGCTGTAAACCGCCATCTTGCCGCCCGGCATCGCCCAGGCATTCACTTCACCCGAATTGATCACGTTCATTTCCCAATTCCAAGCGCTCGCATCGGGGCGAAAAACAGTAGTGTGAGGGACGATGCGTTGCGAAATTTGGCGCACGCGAGCAAGCTGTCGAGGATCTCGATTCAGAGCCCCTTTTTGCTGCGCCTCCGCCAGCACTTGTTTGTAAGCGTCGGCGGCGCCTTGCTGCATCTGCGCTTCCGTGACGAAACTGGACATGGTCTGCTTGCGCTCCACACCCACCACACCCGGTTGTGTCGTTCTGACACTGGCGCAGCCCACCGCGAATAACGCTACCCATCCCACTAACCCAAAAGCCGGTATCTGGCTCATCTTCGATTTCCTCCAATTCGGATTAAGCACCATGTGCTTAAGGCGCAGCACTTGGCATGCCCATGAGGAAAGCGAATGTGTTGTGACAGGCCATTCGCGCGCTGAGCCCTCTACTCCCCGCGACCGTAGGCGCTAAGGCGGTTGTAGAGAGTCTTGGTGCTCACTCCGAGGACCTCGGCAGCCAATTCCTTTTTGCCGCCAACATGATCGAGCGTGGCGAGGATGAGGCGCCGTTCGACCTCCGCGATCGGAGTTCCCACCTTGACCGTGATGACGGGCCCAAGCTCCTCGCTTCGCGCAGGCGTTTCGAAAGCTAGGCTGGTAGCCTCGATGGAGCTGCCGTCCGTCATGATGTAGGCGTGGTGCACAGCATTGCGAAGTTCGCGCACATTGCCGGGCCAGTGGTAGCTTGCCAAGTGTTGGAGAAATCCCGGGGCGAAGTGCTTCGTCTTCTCCTCCTCGCGATTGAACTCGTCGAGGAAATGCTGCGCGATAACTGGGATGTCTTCGCTACGCTGCCGCAAGGGAGGGAGCGCAATCGCGAAGACATTCAAGCGGTAAAACAGATCTTCCCGCAGCTTGCCTGCCGCGACTGCCTCGCGCGGTACTCGGTTGGTAGCCGCTACGATGCGAACAGAGGTCTCGATCACCTCGTCGGAGCCGACTCTGGAAAAGGCACCGGTTTCGAGCACGCGGAGAAGCTTGACTTGCAACTCGAGCGGCATCTCGGTCACCTCATCGAGTAGGAGCGTGCCGCCGTGAGCGCGTTCGAAGTAGCCACGGTGCTGCCGGTTAGCGCCGGTGAAGCTGCCCTTCTCGTGACCAAACATCTCGCTTTCAATGAGCTGCGGCGAGATGGCCCCACAGTTCACGCCAAGGAAGGGCCCATTGCGGCGGCGGCTTAGCTCGTGAAGCGTCTGCGCCACGACCTCTTTGCCGGTTCCGCTCTCACCTGTGACAAGAACCGTCACGGCCGTTCCCGCGACGCGCGCAATCTGGTGATAGACCTGTTGCATTGCAGGGGAGCTTCCCCAAAGTTGCCCAAAGCGCCCCATCGATTCCGCTTCATTGGCAAGATCTCCTAGCCGCGCTTTGGGCAATATGGGCTGGCGGATCCTATTGAGGATTCCCAGTAACTGTTTGTGGTTGAAGGGCTTGATGAGGTAGTCGGCTGCGCCCAGTCGCAATGCCTGGATCGAGGTCTCGAGACTCGCATGCCCGGTGATGAGAATGATCTCCACGTTGGGATGGCGTTTGAGATCGTCGAATAGATCCATGCCGCTGCCATCGGGTAACACAACGTCCAACAAGACGATGTCAGGCTCGCGCAAAACGAGTTGCTGGCGTGCTTCCTTGAGCGTGCCGGCGGTAGCACTGGTCAAGCCCTCGCCGCCGATCAGCTCAGCCAAGGTCATGGCCGCGTCGGCGTCGTCATCGACGATCAAGATGTGAGCCATTTCTGCTCCTGTATTGCGCAGCCAACCCTTGCCGCCGGCATGCCCATGTGTAAGGGAGGGGATGGAAGTGTATCGCGATTCCGCCCTATGGATTGGCTGGCAGATCTAGCGCACGAATCATGGCGCAAGCAGCGGGGATTCCAATGAAATCATGCGGCGCCGGGTTCGCCGCGCATCGCACGAGCTGCAATATTTGCACGGCGGTACCAGCACGATTATCAGCCACGCCCTGAGCACATGCAACGGCTGATCTGGATTACAGGGCGGGCACGCGGGTTGCCACTGTGTGATCGCGCTCAGGCTATTCTTCCTGGCGTTATGAGATGATTCTCCTGCGCGAATGCGCGTTGTGAATGATGTTCATTAAATCGAAGAGGACACTATGATTGGCTGGGCTGCGGTTTTTCTGGTTCTCGCAATTGTCGCGGGGCTCCTGGGTTTCAGCGGAATCGCGGGCACCGCGGTAAATATCGCCTGGATCTTATTCGTTGTGGGACTTATTGCCGCCGCCGTACTGTTCGTACTTGGGCGCCGGCCTTAGGCTGCTAGTGACCGCGCGGTAAGCATGCTCGATTCCACTACTATGGTTTACCTGACGCGCAGGCTTTCGGTCTCCGGCTCGGAAGCCGCGCGGACGCGGCTGGGTGAAGCAGCCGGGCCCGATTTCGATTTGGCACGTCGTGACCCATACCGATGCGCGTAGACGGACGTAAACTCGGCACCGAGCAAGAAAATCTGGGCAGAGTAATAGATCCACACCATTAGCACTACCACGGAACCGGCGGCACCAAATCCGGAGGCCACGCTACTCCTACCCAGGTACAGGCCGATCAGGAACTTGCCGGCGGTGAATAGAAGCGCAGTCACCGCGGCGCCGATCCACACATCGCGCCAATCGATACTGATCCGGGGGAGGAACTTAAGAACCATTGCGAACAGAACTGTGATGATCGCGAAACTCACCACGGCGTTAACGATGGCGAACAAGACTATCCAGCCCCCAAAAAGCGGAAGCCACCATTTGTTCAGTGCGGAGAGGATCGCGCTCACTATCAGCGAAACCAGCAGCAAGAATCCAATACCGATCACCATACCGAAGGACAGCACCCGCGAGCGGATCAACATCCACATACCACCACCTTCTTTTGGCGCCGGGACTCGCCAGATTCGGTCCAAGTCGCTTTGCAGCTCGCCAAACACCGTGGTGGCCCCAATTAACAGAGTGAACACACCGGCAGCCGTAGCGATCGCGCCGTGTAGGGGCTCGCTCGCACTCTTAAGTAAGCCTTGCACCGCGGCTGCCCCTTCCTCACCAATAAGCCCTCGCAATTGACCGAATATTTCACCGCGCGCCGCCTCCTCGCCAAAGAAGAACCCTGCAACCGCGATCGCGATGATTAGCAGAGGAGCGATGGAGAACAAACTGTAATAGGCCAAGGCCGCACCCATGCTGGGTGCATAGTCATCAACCCAGGCGGTGACGGCGTCTTTGACTAATTCCCTAATCTGGCGCAGATTCATGGCCACCCAACGATAAGGGCTTTTGCTCCTCCAGAGGAACGCCGGCGGGGCGGAACTTCCTATAACCCGGCTCGTCGTTGGAAGCTGCCGCGGTCTTTCGCGCGCGTGGGCACAGCACCCACCCCCAAGACGACATCCTTCTCTTCGTCGTCGAACAGTTCCTCCCAATCAAAATCACCATGCAACAAATCGATCATTTCACCTTGCTCAATGTTGATTGCTTGCGAAGCGTTAAGCGTCCGAATCACCCAATCCATTGCCGCTCTCCTGGTTAGTATGCAGCTGTGCTCCTCTGTGCTCTTGCTAGAGAATCTTCACTTCCAGCTCATGTAGAAGGTAGAAGGTAGAAGGTAGAAGGTAGAAGGTAGAAGGTATCTGACAACGTACCGTTTTAGCCAGTGCGAGCCCCCTTCGCCAGTCTCGACACTGATGTCAGCAACGGCAAGTCCTGTTCCCGCCCAGCTGCGAAACACTTTTGAGCTCGCGGGTTAGCTCCTATGCACCGCGTTAACGTGGCCGCGCGGTTATTAGTAACTTTCTCCCCTATGGAATATCGCTTGCGAACCTATGAGTGAAGCGGCGCGAAGCCTCACCAATATCAGCCTCAAGGAGATGATCAACACCCGCCGGCAAGCGCTCCACCCTCGCAATCGGTAAATCTTGCATAGATCTGCACAATTTACTCGTGGGTTCCGTTGATCACAGTCGCAATGAAACGAAACATGAC
>JBKKAO010000593.1:0-4322 GCA_046714645.1 Burkholderiales bacterium
ATCGGCGGGAGTAGAAGCGGGTGACACAGCGCGCATGGCGCGGCATGCTGGGCGGAATCGCGAGAAGGATTCGCCGGTAACCGGTAACCGTAACCGGTAACCAGCCGGTGTTATTTCTTTGGCTGCAATGGCTAAGCACAATGGCTTCCGTGAATGATGACCAACGGGAGCAAGGGCGATGTCGGGAAATCAGAAGGGCAAGGGAAAGTGGCGTAGCGAAAGCGAACGGCGTTCGCTGCTATCGCGGTTCGGTGCGAGTGGGTTGAGCGTCAAGGCGTTTTGCTATCGCGAAGGGATCAGTACGGCGAGTTTTCATCGCTGGCACGGTAGGCTGGGTGGTGGTGGGGCGCGCGGTACAAAGGTTGGCCAAGCCGGCGCACCCGTGTTCATCGATGCCGGTACGTTGAGTTCGGCCCCATCGCCAAGTGCGTCCCTGGAGTTGAAGCTCGACCTGGGCGAAGGGTGGGTGCTGCACTTGGTGCGCGGCTGATGTTTTTCCCGGAAGGCCAAGTGCGGGTGCATGTTTACGGCCGGCCCGCCGATATGCGCAAGTCCTTCAACGGCCTATACGCCCTCACGCGCCACGAGTTGTGCCAAGATCCGATGAGCGGGCATTTGTTCGCGTTCATTAATCGTCGCGCCACCCAGATCAAAGTTCTTTATTGGGACCGGACGGGATTTTGTGTGTGGGCCAAGCGTTTAGAGCGAGGGCGATTCGTATCGCAGTGGTCGAATTTCGGTGTGCGCGAGATGGATTGGACGGGATTGAAACTTCTGCTCGAAGGCATCGAGCCCAAGGTGATCAGGCGGCGTTACCAACACCGGCGCAGTGGAGCGGATATGCCAAATAATTTTGGCAAGAATACCCCATTGTGAACGCGACGCCATTACAATTGCGCCATGCACTCCAACGCGCTTCGCCCTGACTCAAGCAAGCCTGTATCTGGCGTTATGTCCAGTGTATTGTCAGGGGCTTTGGGGGAGCCATTAGGGGCGGATCAAGCCCGTGTGCTGACCGAAGACAACGCGCGCTTGCGCGCGCGAGTTCAAGAACTCACTCGGCAAGTAGAGTGGTTCAAGAAGCAGATCTTTGGGCAGAAGAGCGAGCGGCGCGTGGTGTTGGACGGGTCCACGCAGTTGGGCCTAGGTGAGGGTCTTGATGTGCTGCCCGAAGGGGCGGCCCCGGCGAGTGAGCCGGTGTCGGCGTACCTACGGCGTAAGACACAAAAGCCCACTGCCGGAGAAGACGAATCGGGACTGTTCTTCGATGAAGCCCGGGTGCCAGTGGAGATCATCACGGTGGCCAACCCGGAAGCCAAGGGGTTAGGAGAAGACCAGTACGAGGTGATTGGCGAGAAGGTGAGCTACCGGCTGGCCCAGCGTCCGGGGAGCTACGTGGTGCTGAAGTACGTGCGCCCGGTGATCAAGGTGAAGCAGAGCGGGCGCATCAGCAGTGCCAGTGCGCCGGGGAGTGTGATCGAAGGTAGCCGCGCCGATGTGAGCTTTGTGGCGGGGTTGCTGGTGGACAAGTTCGCTTATCACTTGCCGCTGTACCGCCAGCACCAGCGCTTGGGCGCAAGCGGAATCGAGGTGAGCCGGCAGTGGCTCACGCAGTTAGTGCACGCGGCCGGTGGATTGCTCGAACCCATTCACGAGGCGCAGTGGGACTCGATCCGAGACTCCAGGGTGAAGGCGATGGACGAGACCCCGATCAAGGCAGGACGAGCGGGGCCGGGAAAGATGAAGACGGCGTACTTCTGGCCGGTATACGGGGAGCGCGATGAGTTGAGTTTCTTGTACTTTGCCTCGCGCGAGGGGAAGCACGTCAAACAGGCGTTGGGATCCTCGCCCCCGCCAGGGGCGGTGTTGCTCACCGATGGCTACCGCGCCTACCATCAGTACACGCAAGCACTGGGGATCACGCACGCGCAATGTTGGGCGCATTCGCGGCGTTACTTTGTCGAGGCGCAAGACATCGAGCCCGAACGCTCAGGCCAAGCGCTGGACATGATCGAAGGGCTCTACGCGGTGGAGAAACACATTCGCGAAAGCCAACTCACCGGAGCGGACAAACGCGCCTACCGAATCGAGCACGCCGAACCCATAGTGAGGAATCTGTTCGAGTGGATCCGGACCCAATTCGATGCGCAAGAGTTCCTGCCCAGTAGCCCGTTCACCAAGGCGCTGGCCTACGTGCGCGAGCGTGAAGCGGGGTTGCGAGTGTATTTGCACGACCCAGAGGTGGCGATTGACACCAATCACCTGGAGCGCGCACTGCGCCCTATCCCGATGGGACGGCGAAACTGGCTCTTCTGTTGGACGGAGATCGGAGCGAAATACGTGGGCATCGTGCAAAGCCTGCTGGCAACGTGCCGCCTACACCAGATCGATCCGTATGAGTATTTCATCGACGTGCTGCAGCGGGTGGGGCAACACCCCGCCGCCCAGGTCGCGCAACTCACCCCGCGACTGTGGAAGCAGCACTTCGCCCATCAGCCGCTGAAATCCGACGTTCAGAGAATCAAAATCTAAGCAAGAACGCCAGACAGTTACCGGTTACGCTTTACCGGGTCGTCTCAATGCGCTGTTTAAGAAGCCCGGGGAGTGGGTGCTGATCTGTATATATGGGAAATGCTTGCGGGGAGGATGAGGCGCGGGGTTGGGACAAGGTGTGACCCAGCACGAGCTGTGAAGATTCTAAATCGTGTCTGACCCGAATGGCACTTACTTAAGCCTTTTTGGGGTGGCCATGCATGCGGATGTGCTCTCTGGCGAGGGCACGCGGTTGGGTAAGGAGCGGATAAGGTTTAGGCCTTCGCTTCACCGCGCGCGGCTCGATGCGCCCGGGCCGATCTCCCACACGCTGTTGGCCGATGAGAACGAAGAGCACGTGCAGCGTGTCGTCTTGGATGTCGTGACCGTGGTGATGCCAAGCAAGCCAGAGCTGCACGCTGTGCTTGAAGCTCAGCGCGCGCGGTGAGCACCCATGCGCTTTCGCCGCTTGCGCCATCATCAGTCGAATCAGGTTGTAGGCGAGCCCATAGACCCATACTTCCTTGAGCACCATTTCGGGGGTCTTGCAGCTCAAGCGCTCCATGCCCAGCGTGCTCTTGATGTTGCGCAGATCGAGTTCCACATGCCAGCGGTTCTTGTAGAGCGCCCTCAAGTCCGCTTTCGAGGTCTGCTTGGCATCCAAGAAGGTGGTGAGCAAGGTCTTGCCTCCGGTGCGCAGTTCTCGCACGGTGAGGGTGGCGGGCGCGCCCTCGTAGTCCGCTTGGTTCATCCAGTCAGGTTTGATCACGGGTTTGTCCAGGACGATCAAGTGATCGCGTTCCCCCAAGCGCTTGCCGCGGCGGAAATCGGTCACACGGGCACGCGAACCGTGTTGCTCGAATACCGCGTCGATGCCGCGTTCGGCAAGCGTGGACAGCAAAAAGTAGGTGCCGAAGAAGGCGTCTCCCACCAGCACATCGCCCCGATTGAGCGTATCCAAGATACGGCGCAGCAGCGTTTGTTCGTCGCCACCCTTGCCCTGATAGCGGCCCAGCGCGGCGTTGAGCAGCGCTCCACTCCCCAAGCACACGATCCCCACCCAGCGCACGATGGGAAAGCCCAAGCCTGGCTTCTGGGTGCGCGATTGCGGGTACTGCGATTGATTGGCAGCGGTGTCGGGCATCGTCAAGGTGGTGCCATCGACCAAGCGCACCGGCCGGCCCCGCCAGCACCATGCCGCTGGCAGCCTCTGCGAGATCTTCTGCCCCACGTACTTCGCCAAGTGCGAGACCATCTCCAGCGGCAAGCGCTTGCGCGCCTGGCAGTAACCCCCCGTGTGCGTGCTGCCCGCAGTCAAGCCCGCGTTCAGGCGCTTCACGGCCCGCTGATCCAGTGCCCCTTGGCAGGAGCGATCCGGACTCAAGAGCTGCGCCAGAAACATCGACAGCGTCTCGGTGGGCGGAAACAGCCGCTCGCGATGCTCGGGCAAGAGCGATTCGACTTGCTTGAAGAACTGTGGCCCCGTGAGCAAGTTGAAGAAGGCGTAGGCGTCGCCCCTTTGAGCATGGCCTTGCACGCGTTGCCGCACACGTTCTTGTGAGCGCCGTTCTCGACGTTGTTCTTGCCGTGCGCCGGTTCTGCGTCTACGATTCATCGGGGGCTGGCTCCTTGAGGATGAGATGGCTTCTAACAACTCCACCTTATCACTCTTCGAACCGGTCCCTTTCTCCCGTCACATCAATCCCTTGGCGCTTAAATAAGTGCCATTCGGGTCTGACCCCAATTACGTTCCAATTAGGCACCGTCAATAAATTACTTTTACAACTTTC
>JBKKAO010000594.1:0-3018 GCA_046714645.1 Burkholderiales bacterium
AGATATCCTCGTGCTCACACAGTCCCTCGTTTTCCTCCTCGAAACCTTTGTGGGCTTATTTGTATTCGCGCTGCTCATGCGCTTCTACCTGCAATGGTTTCGTGCCGCGCCCCGCAATCCTGTCTCGAAGTTTTTGCACGCTCTCACCGATTGGATCGTGTTGCCCGCCCGCCGGATTGTTCCCGGCCTGTGGGGAATAGATCTCGCGAGCCTATTCATGGCCTGGGCCTTCGAGTTCTCGCTCATGGTCTTGATCGCTTGGCTTCACGGCATCCCCATTTCGTTACTCACCACTGCCTCCTGGCTGGGGCTGGTTTTACTGGCAGTGGTGCGTTTGATCAAGTTGACTATCTACCTGGTGATGTTTGCGGTAATCGTCCAAGCGGTACTTTCTTGGGTCAATCCCTATAACCCGGCGGCCCCCATCCTCACCAGCGTGACCAATCCTTTGCTACGTCCTTTCCGGCGGCGAGTTCCGAGCATTGGCGGAGTCGACCTTTCCCCTCTGTTTGTGGTGGTCGCGTGCCAGTTGCTCCTCATGGTGCCTATCGCTTGGCTGGAAAGAGTCTTAGCGATTTAGGGTCTGTTGACCTAGCCCATCTCCCCCGTTTGGTTCCGGCTCGCGCCCGACGGGAATGCTATTTGCATTTTCGTCCACGCTCAACCCAACGCACGGAAAACCGAAGTCGCGGGAATCCACGACGGACGCCTCAAGGTCCGAATCGCCGCCCCGGCTTTAGACGGTCGTGCCAACAGACTCTTGACCGACTTCCTACGCCAACAGCTTGATTTACCTGCGCATCGCATTACGCTCGCGCGGGGCGGCCATAGCCGGCTAAAACAACTCGACATCTCGCGTCCGTCCCGTGAGCTTATCGTCTTGCTTGCCAGTTCGGACGATTCACTAGAGATCTCATGAGCGGTACTTTGGAAGGACTCATCGAGGCTTACGGCCGCTGGCGCGAAGAGATCCGCGCAGGCATCGAGTCCTTTCAAGCCTGGCTGGACCGCAACGGCCATGTCGACATTCAGCAAAGCCTGCGCATCTACGATGTGCTGGAAAGTCTCAAAAATGACCGCTTGGTCCTCGCCTTTCTCGCCGAATATTCGCGCGGGAAGAGCGAGCTCATCAACGCCATGTTCTTCTCCGATTTCAAGCAACGCCTGCTCCCCTCCGATGTGGGCCGCACCACCATGTGCCCGACGGAGATCTTCTACGATCCCAACGAAGAGCCCTATATCCGCTTGCTCCCCATCGAGACCCGTAAAGAGGATCTCACCATCGGCATGTACAAGACGCAGCCGGATCAGTGGGTGAAGCTGCGCTTAAACATGCCGTCTCAGAAGGATGTCTTGCAGGCCATGGCCAGCCTAGCGGAGACGAAACTCGTCACGGTAGAACAAGCCGGCGAGCTGGGACTCATGGACCGCAACGAAACCTACTCCACCACGGTGGTGACACGCGGAAATCGCGTGCAGATCCCGGCGTGGCGGCATGCGATGATCAACTATCCGCATCCGTTGCTGAAAAGCGGATTGGTGATCCTCGACACCCCAGGGCTCAACGCGCTGGGCGCGGAACCCGAGTTGACCTTGCGCATGGTACCCAGCGCCCACGCCGTGGTGTTCTTGCTCGCCATGGATACGGGGGTCACCAAGTCCGATATGGAGATCTGGGAGCGCTACGTTCAGAGCTACCAGACCCGGCGCATCGCCGTGCTCAACAAGGCCGATCTCATGTGGGACGAACTCAAGAGCGATGAGGACATTCAGCGATCGGTTCAACGCCAGGTCCAGCACACCGCCGAGCTTCTCAAACTCGGCCGCGATCAAGTCATTGCGCTGTCCGCCCAAAAGGCGCTGATCGGCCGGGTGCGAGATGACCCCGCGCTGGTCAAGCGCAGCAATATCGAGCAACTCGAAACCTTGATCGCCCGGGACATCATTCCCGCCAAACAGCAGATCGTGCGAGATGCGATATCCCGGGAGATGGGCACCATGGTGGATCAGTCCCTGCAAAGCCTGCGCGTCGAGTTGGTGGCGGTACAAGCGGAGCATCACGAACTCGCCAAGCTCTCCGGCAAGAACCGGGAGATCGCCCAGGGCATGCTCGCTCGCCTGGAGCAAGATAGGACGGATTACTCCAAGCGCATGGAAAGCCTGCGAACCTCTTACGGCACCTTGCTCAAGCAGGGCCATGCACTAAGCGCAGCCCTATCGGACGAACGCATCGAGGACCTCTTCGGCCAGAGCAAGAACGCCATCGAAGGCAGTTGGACCACGGCGGGTTTGATGGGAAGCATGAACACCTTGTTCGGCAACTTCGCTTCGCAAGCGAACAACATCCTCGCCTTCGGTAGCGAAACGCGCGCTTTCGTCGGCGGTGTCTATCTCGAATTCAAGGAGAAGTTCGGGATATCGAACCTCTCCTCACCCAGCATCGATCTCGAGAAGCATATTCTCGCCATGCAAGGGCTACGGCTCGCCACGGAAAAGTTCTGCAAGGATCCCGTGAATGTGATGACCGAGAAACACTTTCTGGTCAAGAAGTTCTATGGCGGATTGGTCACGCAAGCACAAGAAGTATTTCGCGAGACCAAGAAAGAGCTTGATCACTGGGTGCGCAACGCCTTGCAGCCCATCGCCAGGCACCTGAAGGAACACCAGGCGCTGCTGGAGAAGCGGGTGGAGAATCTCAAGAAAATCTCCCAGGATCTTTCCAGCCTGCAAGGGCGCATCAAGCAAGCGGAAGCGCGGAAGATGGCGCTGGGCCTCCAGGTCACCGAGCTACAGCGATTCAAGCAACAAATCCTCGGGCAATCGCCTCCCGAACACCCGGCCGCACGTGCCGCATAAAAAACGGGCGCCCGAAGGCGCCCGCTCTAAGCACAAAGTACTTGGCTTAAGCCAAATTAAAACACGTGCTTGATGGTGGCGTGTAGTGCGGTATGGCTTGCCCCGTTGACCGCGTTCTGGTTGGTGGGGCCACCGGCGTGCACGTAATTGGCGGCATCGCCG
>JBKKAO010000595.1:0-5058 GCA_046714645.1 Burkholderiales bacterium
CCAATGCCAATTTCGTGCGACAAATGGTGGCATTTTAAATTGGTGGCCCAAGAATGGGACGATCACCTTCCAAGGCCCTGGCAGGGCGGCGGACGAGCTTGAGGACGCCATCCTTGGCGCCTTGAAGCTCTTGGGAAGCCGAAGGTCCGGCCAAACCACCTCGCAGATAGTCAGCCAGCCCAAGATCATCGAGGGCGACTACAAGGTCGTCCAGATCGGCGGCCAGCCCAGGCGGGTCTTCCCAACCTTGCCACGACCCTCACAAGCCATTGTGCCCTTCAAGCGCTCGCGGTGACGATGGAATTGGGGTGGGGAGAGATTCCCACCTCCCTTTGGTGAGAATATATACGAAAGGTCATGACTAGGAAAAAATAGCGGATTCTGCGGGGACATGGCGGATACGTACTTCCCAACCTCCGGCCTTTCCGTCGTCGCTATGGCGTCACCCGCCAGTCCAATCGCCTTGTTGACGCGGGTTCTTCGTTAGGAATACTATTCGAGTTGAACCTCATGTACTGAGGCGCTGCTATTCGGACACTGGTCCCCCTCTTTTGACTTCCGACTAGTTCAACAATTGCGCACCTCCAACGATCCCAAACACCAGCCAAGGCTCAGGAGAAGATCATGACAAGAAAACTAAATAGAAGATCAATCATCAAAGGCGCTGCAGCGGCGACGGTCGCTGCGGGAGGAGCGTCGCTGCCCATGCCTTGGGTGTCACGAATGCATGCGATGGCGGCCGAGCCGATCCTGCTCGGGCTGCCCACGTCGCAGACGGCCGCCGCCGGCGTGGCCGACGATCTCGACCATCTCAACGGCACGACCCTGGCCATGGAAGAGATCAACGCGGCGGGAGGCATCCTCGGCCGCGAGCTGAAACTTTTCGTGACCGACGTCGACAAGCTGTCGCCGGAAAGCTGCCAGCAGGCAATCGCCGCCTGCATCGATGCCAAGGTGCATGCCATTTCAAACGCGTTTCTGTTCGTTCCCATTCCGGCCATGGACGAATCGGCGAAATACAAATGTCCCTATCTGCAGGGCAATACGCAACGCGCCGCGACCGAGGCCTTCAAGGCCGATCCGGTGAAATACAGCCACATCTTCCAGACCGATCCGTCGGAAGTGAATTACGGCTGGACCTATCCCCTGTGGCTCGAACACGAAGAGAAAATGGGCGTATGGAAGCCGAAGAACCGCAAAGTCCACATAATCCAGGAACAGGTGGGCTACTGCCAGACCATTTCAAAAGCCGCGCAGGAAGCGATCAAGAAGCGCGGCAAATTCGAGGTCGCGGAAATTACCGACATCCAGTACCCGGTCCAGGACTGGGCTCCGGTCATTCAGAAGATGAAGCAAGTCGATGCGGCCGTCATCATGGTCGACCACTGGGTCGCCGCCGAATACGCCGCCTTCTGCAAGCAGTTCATCGCCGATCCGGTGAAGGATTCGCTGGTCTACATGCAATATGGGCCTTCGCAGCCGGAATTCCTGACGCTCGCAGGCGAGTCGGCCAACGGCTTCTGCTGGTCGACGGTGCTCGGTGTCTATGCCGACGATATGGGCAAGGCCTTCCGCGAAAAATACATGAAGCGTTTTCCCGGCATCATGGGCCTGGTCTATACCGGCAACGGCTACGACATCGTGCAATACCTGAAGCTCGCCTGGGAGGCGGTGGGCGATCCCAACGACTTCAAGGCCGTGTGCGACTGGGTGCGCGCCAATCCCTATCGCGGCGTGTGCGGCTACATGGACATGCGCAACGAGTATCAGGAGGCGCTGCATTTCCCCGACAACGGCTTCGGCAACCAGGCGGCCGAACTCGAAAAGGGAATGAGCCAACTCTATGTGCAGGTGCAGAACGTCGAGCACAAGATCATCTTCCCGAACGAAATTGCCGAATCCAAGCTGCAGCCCGCACCATGGTGGAGCTAGGCCCACAACCGATGAGCGGAGGCGCGGTACTACAGCCGCGCCCCTTTCACCCGCTGTTCTCCTGCGAGGGCGTCCATCTCGATCTCGGTGGCCGCGAAATCCTCCGAAACATCACCCTGTCGGTAAATCCGGGCGAAGTGCTCGGCATCATCGGGCCCAACGGGGCCGGCAAGACAAGCCTGTTCGAGGTTCTTTCCGGGCGCATGCGGCCGAAGAGCGGCACGGTGAAATTCAAGGGCCAGGACGTCACCCGGCTGCGCCTCTACGAACGCGCCCGGCTGGGGGTCGGCCGCACCTATCAAACACCGGTCGTTCCAGATGAACTCACCGTCGGCGAAACCTTCAAGGCGGCCCGCCAGGCTTATCGGCCCTATCTCACCCGGTTCGATGCCGAATATGGCGCCGAACTCGCCGGCCTCCGTGTCGATCACGACAAGCCGACCGCCAGCCTCGACACGCTCGACCGCCGCAAGCTGCTGCTGGCCTGCCTGCTGTTGCGCCGTCCGCCCTTGCTGTTGATGGACGAGCCCGCGGCGGGGCTGATCAATTCCGAGGTCGACGAGATCGACCACCTGATCCGGCTTTTGTCGAAGGAGATGAACATCGCGATCGTCATCGTCGAGCACCGGATCGAACTGCTCGATACGATCGCCGACCGGGTCATGGTCATGGATGTGGGCGAAGTCATCTCGGAAGGCTCGCTCGCCCAGATTCTCGCCGATCCCAAGGTTCACGCGGCCTATTTCGAGAATGTCACCGAAGGCGCGCTCGAATGAGTGCGGGCCGCGAGGTGCTCAACGTGAAGGGGCTTTCGGCGGGCTATGGGCCGATGCGCGTCATTCACGATCTCGACCTGATCGTCAAT
The DNA here is from genome assembly GCA_046714645.1 of Burkholderiales bacterium. GTDB lineage: Bacteria > Pseudomonadota > Gammaproteobacteria > Burkholderiales > SHXO01 > SHXO01. The sequence goes on from JBKKAO010000595.1 coordinate 2,798, forward strand.
GCCGGCGAACGGGTCGGTCTCGTCGGTCTCAACGGTCACGGCAAGTCGACGCTGTTCTATGCCATCGCCGGCCTCACCGACTGGCAGCGGGGATCGATCAGGCTGAACGGCACCGAAGTGGGCCGCACCCGGTCGCAGGGACCGGGCCGCTACACTCATGAGGTGGTTAAGTTGGGTCTCGCTTTGATCCCCCAGGGCGACGAGATATTCCATGGCCTGACCGTCGAGGAGCATCTCGACTCGGGCGCCTTCACGCCGCGTGCCTGGCGCGAGCGCGCCGAACGGAAGAAACGCATTTTCTCAATCTTTCCGCCGCTGGTCAAGTTGAAGGCCACGCCGGTGGGCCGTCTTTCCGGAGGCGAACGGCGAATGGTTTCGATCGGCCGCGGCCTCATGGCCGAAGCCTCGCTGTTCCTTGTCGACGAACCCTCCCTCGGGCTGGCGCCCAAAATCGGCAAGGGCGTGCTCGACGCGCTGATGAGCGTCGAGCTCGGCGACAGCGCCATGGTCATCGCCGAACAGAACGTGGCGCTGCTCGAGGGCCGGGTCGACCGCATCATCGGCATGCATGTCGGCAAACTGAAAGGCGAGGCGTCGGTGGCCCTCATGCTCAATCCGAAGCGCGAGGTGTGAGGTGGACTGGGTTTTCATCATTACCAATGCGATCGTGCTGGCCTGCATTTACGGAACGCTGGCGATCGGCATTTCGATCACCTGGTCGAGCTTGGGCCTGGTCAATCTGGCCTATGGCTTCATCTTCGCCTTGTCGGGTTACGGCGCCTGGCTGACGGCGCAGTATCTGGTGCCGGTGCTGTCGCCCTTTCTCGTCGGTCCCGTCGTTCTCGCGGGCGGCATTCTGACCGGCGCGCTGGGCGGCCTCATTGTCTGCGCGCTGGCCTTCATCCCCATTCACGACAAGCCGAATTTCACCGTCCGAGGCCTGATCGCGACACTCGCCATCAGCCTCGTAGGTTCCCAGTCCCTGATGTGGTGGTTCGGCCCGCGCTCGAAGAATCTCCCCGAGATCTTCGGCACCGGAAAGATCGGCTTTTCAGGCATCGTGCTCACCGCCGACAAGATCGGCAACGTCATCACCTCGATCGTCATGCTGGTGGCCGTGCTGCACTGGATGCGGTCGAGCCGGAGGGGCCTTGAAATCCGCGCCATGATGATGAACCCGCACGCCGCCTCGATTGTCGGCATCGATGTCCGCCGCACCGGCTTCTATGTCATGGCGATCACTGGGGGCCTCGCCGGGCTCGCCGCGGTGCTGCTATCGCAGACCTATTACATCGCCCCCTTCAGCGGGCTGACGCCGATGATCAAGGGGGTCAGCATCGCCCTGTGCGGCGGACTGGGCAGCGTCCGAGGCGCCGTCATCGCGGCCATGCTGCTGGGGTTCAACGAAGCCTTCACCAGCGTGACGCTGGGCGGACAGTATGTCCTGATGACGCAATTTCTGCTCATCATTATCATTCTCCTGATCCGTCCGCGGGGAATCGCTGGCATTCTCGACAAGGCGCGGGAGGCCTGAGCCATGACCACGCGCTGGCGCAATCCGCTGTTCCTGTGGGGGGTCAAGGGCGCGGTCGAGGAATTGCCCGCCAATCCGCATCGCAACCCGCAGGAAATCTGGGACAGGACGAAACAGTCGCGCGTGTCCCTGCTGTCCGTGGGCAGGCTGAGATATTACCACAAATGGGGCGGACACGGCGAAGCGCTGTGGAACAAGCTGCGCTACTGGCCCACCCGCCGCCGCCTCCTCCATATCCGCGGCGAGTACAATCCCAAGACGCTCAGGCGTGAAAAGACGATCGTCGACAAGCGCCCGATCTGGTGGGTGATCGGACTGATCGCCTATCTGCTGGGGCCGCTGTTCATGCCCGACAGCCTGCAGAACACGCTGTTTGCCGCCGGCGCCTTTTTCGGCATCTATTCGGCGATCAACCTGTGCTGGATGCTGATCATCGGCACCGCCAGCATCTATTCGTTGGCGACCTATGCCGTGGTCGGCGTGGCTGCTTTCGGCACTACCTGGCTGTCGATCATCTACGGCCTGCCGTGGTGGAGCCTGCCGTTTATCGGCAGCGCCATCGGGCTTGTCTGCGGCATCGTGATCGCCATTCCCGCGACAAGACTTGACGGATTCTATTATGCCCTGCTCACCCTTGGCATCAACGAACTGTGCCGCGTCTATGCGCTGCAGTCGAAACAGTTCGGCGCGGCGACCGGCGGCCTCTATGGCGCCGACACCTATATCC
>JBKKAO010000596.1:0-6133 GCA_046714645.1 Burkholderiales bacterium
TTCCCTCGCAGGACATCACCGCGTCCCAAGAAAGCCCATTGCGCTTGGAGGTATCCATGATGATGCGGAAACTCAACAAGGTAAAGGACACGCAATAAAACTTCTCTCGCAACTTGGGCAGCACGGCAGGAAAATCGGGCCAGCACTCAAGGTTGTGGATGGTGTCCCACCAGATGAGCCGGCGATCCTCCTGCGTGAACATCTCGAGGCCCATGTCCGCGGCAAGCTGGTCGAAGGTGGCGCGATGCACATCGTCGAAATTCTTGGTGGCCGGCCCGTGTTCGCCATGGTTCAACATCCCCTTGAGCGCCCGGCGCCGGAACTCGTTGGTGAGTGCGGCCCAATCCTTCTTCAATCCGTACTTCGCGCCCACATTCTGCAAAGCCGTGCGAATACCCGTATGCCAATCCAGAATGGTGCCGCCGGTGTCGAAGGTCAGCGCCTTGATGTCGCCGGGGTTCATGATTGTGATCGCGCTCTAGCGCTTGATAGGGAAAAACGAAACCGGAGTCATCAAGCGGTTCTCTTGTTGTTCAAGCGCGCCCAGCTTGGCGCTCTCCTCCATGAAGGCCTGCCACTCGGCATCCGCCATCATCGCCGCGCGCCGGCGAGCGCGATCGGCGGCATCCTCATAGGCCCAAATGTGGATGTACTGGTTGACGTTACCAGTCTCTGTCACGAGATAGGCGAAAGGCTCTCCGAGATGGCGGGTCTGCGGACCTTTACCCAAGCGCTCGTAGAGCGCCAGATGTTTCTTGATGGTCCCAGGACGGCAGGTGTAGGTTCGTAAGTCGAGTAGCATGGTTTGGGTCTCCTGATTAAAGTAATTTTCGCGAGTGGCGGTCAATCGCGTGGTGGCAAGTGTAACTCGCCTCGGTTAGGAGAGGTCGAGTAGCGAGCGGCAGGCGTTCACGATAGCCTCCGCGCTCATGCCGTACTTCGCGCGAATGCGAGTAGTGGGGCCCACCATGGCGAACTCGTCGGGCATGCCGATCATACGCATTCGGGTGGGGTGTTCCACGGACAATAGCTCGGCCACCGCACCGCCCAGACCGCCGGTGAGATGGTGTTCTTCGGCCGTGACCACACCTCGTGTTTCCGCGGCCGCCGCGAGAATGGCCTCGCGGTCCAGGGGCTTGATGGTATGCATGTTCAGCACGCGCACATGAATGCCGCCCTTGCGCAATTCATCGGAGGCGCGCACCGACATCTCGACCAGCGCGCCGCAGGCGATCACCGTCACGTCATTGCCCGCGCGGAGTTGCGTAGCCCGTCCAAGACGGAAGGAATCGCCGGAGTTGCTGACGGGAGGTTCTTCCACTCTTCCACCCAGCCGCAAGTAGACAGGCCCGTCGATATCCAGCGTAGCCAAGGTGGCCTGGTAGGCTTCCTCAGCGTCGGCGGGAACGATGACTGTCATATTGGGCAGGCTGCGCATGAGGGCGAGGTCCTCCAAGGCATGATGGGTTCCGCCTGCCACGCCGAGAGAAATACCGCTGGCGGCGGCGCCGATCACAACGCGCTGGTTAGCGTAGGCAACGTCGTTTCTGACCTGTTCCATGCTGCGTGCCGTGATGAAGGGTGCGTAGGCGCAAACATAGGGCCGCAATCCCGTGGTGGCCAAGCCGGAAGCAGTCCCGATGGCATTTTGTTCCGCGATGCCTATTTCCACAAAACGGTGGCGATAGCGTTCGATGTAGGGCCGGATGCCCAATAGATCTTGCGTGTCGGCGGATACGACCACGGTTCTAGGCTCTCGCGCCCCCAGCTCCAGCAAGGCTTGTCCGAAAGCGAGACGCGTTTGGTTAGCGGCGCGAGCGCGCCAGTCCTGGGGCGCGTTCATGGTTCGCCCAATTCCGCAAGAGCTTTCGCATAAATCTCGTCCGTGACGTTGTTGCTGTGCCAGAGGTAGGTGTTTTCCGCGAAACTCACGCCCTTGCCTTTTATGGTGTGAGCGATGAGGGCGGAAGGCCGCGCATCGTTAAAGGGAAGGGCGTCGAGGGCACCGACGACCTCGCCCATGTCATGGCCGTCGATCTCCCGCACTTCCCAACCGAAGGCGCGCCATTTGTCCGCCAGCGGGCCCACTTCGATCAATTCATGTATAGGCCCGCTTTGGGCGATCTTGTTGTAATCGATGATGGCGGTCAAATTCGCCAGCTTGTAGTGGGAGGCCGCCAGTGCGGCTTCCCAATTGGAACCCTCCTGCAGCTCGCCATCGCCGGTCATCACGAAGGTGTGGAAGCTTTGCTGTTGCATGCGCGCGCCCAGCGCCATGCCCATGGCGACCGCCAGGCCGTGGCCCAGAGCGCCCGTGCACATTTCGATGCCCGCCATCTTGATGTCGGGATGCATGCCGAAGGGCGATTCATATCCGTAGAAACGGTCCAGCACCGAGTCCTCGATGAAACCGGCCTGCGCCAGCACCGCGCCCAAGGCGGCATTGGCGTGGCCTTTGGAAAGAACGAAGCGATCCCGGTCCGGCCATTCCGGTTCCTGGGGCCGCACCCGCAGGCGATGGAAGTAGAGCGCAGCCAAAATATCGGCGGCGGAGCAAGAGCCGCCCGCGTGGCCGCTGCCTCCTCCACGCAGCGCGCGCCAGACATCGCGGCGCACCTGCCGGGCTTGCTTGTTCAGCCGGGCAATGAGAGCGTCTTTGGATTCGGCGTCTTTGGTCATGGAAGGATTCCCCTTATCGCAAGCATCCGCGCACAAAGCTGGCTTGATCTTGCGCCGCCGCCAGTAGTAAGTTGATATCGTTCCCCGAGAGGATGAAACGCATGCCGCGCCCAATGTAGCGCTTGAGCAACTCCTTGCCGTAGACGCCTCCCAACCCAGGCCACTTGCCGTGCTTCTTGCACGCAGCCAGCACGGTGTCGATGGCGGCGACGACACGCTCATGATCTAACTGACCGGGTATCCCCATCTCCAGGCACAGATCGTTGGTGCCCATGAGGAGAGCGTCGATGCCGGGTACGGCGGCGATCTGCTCGGCGTTCTCCACGGCCTTGGGTGTTTCGATCATGGCCACTACCAAGGTTGCCTCGTTGAGTTCACTCACCACCTCTTTCGCCGGGACGGAAGCGAAGCCGAATTGGGGATAGGCACCACCGATGGAGCGCTTGCCGATTGGCGCGAACTTGAAGGCGTTGACCATGGCACGCGCTTCCTCGGCGCTATCCACGTGTGGCATGACCACGCCCAGCGCACCGCCATCCAAGCAGCGTGTACCCATGGCCAGTTCGCCGCTGGGCACGCGCACCAGGGGCGCGATGCCGGCGTCCAGCGCGGCCACGCTGATCTGGTAAGCCGTCTCGGTGGAGGTGGCGCCGTGTTCGAGGTCGATGAACAACCAATCGAAACCCGCTGTTTTCATCAAACGCGCGATTTCCACACCACGCACGACGCGCACGCCCATGCCGACCGAAAGGCCTCCTTGTTGCAGCTTCTCTTTTGCTACATTGGTGATTCGTGGCATTCTTTGTCTCCAGACCCGGTTGAACGCGATCATTGTAGTGTTTAGTAGTGCTTAAAGGACGCTCCCATGAACCATGAAGATCTCTGTTTTACTCCGGCTACTGAACTTGCAAAACTGATCCGTGGCAAGGCGCTCTCGCCCGTGGAGATTCTGGGAGCAGTCATCGAGCGCGCGCAGGCGCTCAATCCGCGCCTGAACGCCATTTGCACGCAAACCTATGACAACGCCCTCGCACAGGCACGCGCCGCGGAAGCGGCCGTTCTGCGTGGAATCGAGCTGGGATTGCTGCATGGCATCCACACCACCATCAAGGTCCTCGCGCTGACTAAGGGCGTGCGCACCATGGGTGGGTCCTTCGTCCATCAAGACCGGATTCCCGAGGCCGATCATCTACACGTTGAAAGACTTCGCAACGGCGGTGCGATCTCGATCGGCAAGACCACCGTCTCGGAGTTTGGTTGGTCGGGCGTGAGCCGTTCGCCCGTGACCGGCATCACGCACAACCCGTGGAAGCAGGGGATGAACGCAGGGGCTTCCAGCGCGGGGGCCGGGGTGTGCGCAGCGGCGGGCATCGGGCCCATTCATCAAGGCTCCGATGGCGCCGGTTCCGTGCGCATACCGGCGGCGTTCTGCGGCGTGTTCGGCATGAAACCCTCCTTTGGCCGCATTCCCTACTATCCCATGCCCAACAACGGATTGATCTCCCACGTCGGCCCCATTACCCGTACCGTGGGCGACGCCGCGCTCATGATGGCCGCGCTGGCCGGACCGGACGACCGCGATCCATGGAGTCTGGAAGCACCGCCGGAGGACTACGTGGGTAAGCTGGATGACGGAATCCATGGATTGAAGGTCGCCTACTCGCCCGACTTGGGCTTCTTGCGGGTAGACCCCGAGGTGCGCGATTGCGTCGCGGGGGCCGTGCACGCGTTCGAGAAAATGGGATGTTCGGTGGAGGAGGTCAATCCGCGTTGGGGCGATACCATGGCCATGGAGCATTGCCTGTTCGCCGGTGCCTTCGCGGGCCTTGTGGGCCACTTGTTAGAGGATTGGCAGGAGAAAATGGACCCCGCCCTGGTCGCGATGACGCTAGATGGCATGCGCTACTCGGTGGCCGAATTTTGCCGCGCTCAAGGAGAACGTCTAGCGTTTTGGGATCGAGTAAACAACTTCTTCCAGCGCTACGATCTTCTGCTCACGCCTTCGCTGTCGGTGGAGGCCTTTCCCTCCACACGTCTCATCCCGGAGCATTGGGAGCAGCATCCGTGGGACTGGCTGCGCTGGGCGGGATTTAGCTACCCTTTCAATCTGACGGGACAGCCCGCCGCGACCTGCCCCTGCGGCTTTACCCCGCAGGGTTTGCCCGTGGGCCTTCAAATTGTGGGGCGGCGGTTTCAGGATCTCACGGTGCTCCAGGCCTCGCGGGCCTTCGAGCAGGCGCGGCCTTGGGCTTCGCGCAGGCCTGCGCTTGGCTAGCAGGTATCATGGGTCATCACATTCATGGATTTGACGCCGCTGTGTAAGGTGATCATGAACTAGGCGGGGATATAAGATTCCTCATGGGTTTCCATCAGAAAACCACCGGCCGATTGATTCGCCAATCTCCCCGAAATGACCGACGCCCGCATCCTGGCGATACTGCTCACGCTTTGCGTGGGTATCTTTGGCGGCACCTCGTCGGGCGCTCGTGGTGCCTGCGAGGGGCTGAGGAATCGGTCTGAGAAGTTCCGACAGTTTCATCGTTTGGTATTCGCCGCCACCTCGCGCGGCGCATTCTCATTCCTGCGCCCCGATAAAACGAGATTTTCCCGCACCTTGGAAACGATCTCAATCGAACGCAGACGCGCCGACTGATCGTGGATGTGCGCGGTGATCATCAGTTCGTCGAGCTGCGTGGATTCGATGAAGGCCGCGAGACCGCGCTGAACTGTCTCTGGCGAGCCTATGAACGACACGGCGAGCGAGCGTTCGACCATCGCCTTCTCGGCGGGAGACCAGTACGTGTCGATGTCGTCGATCGGCGGGGGCACCTGTCCCGGTGACCCGCGCCTGAGGTTGAGGAAGGATTGCTGTTGCGAGGTAAACTGGCGGCGCGCCTCCGCGTCGGTATCGGCGGCGAAGACATTGGCGCCAAGCATGGCGTATGGGCGGTCCAGTTGTTTGGACGGCTCGAAGCGGCTGCGGTAGATTTCGAGCGCCTGTCTCATCAGGTCGGGCGCGAAATGCGAGGCGAAAGCGAACGGCAAACCGAGCATCGCCGCGAGTTGCGCGCTGAACAAGCTCGAACCCAGCAACCAGATCGGCACCTCGAGGCCTGCACCCGGCACTGCGCGAATGTGCTGCCCGGGTTCCGGGGCGGCAAAATAATTCTGCAGTTCCAGCACATCCTGCGGGAATTGTTCGGCGCTATCTTCCATCGTGCGGCGCAGGGCGCGCGCCGTCAACATGTCGGTGCCGGGCGCCCGGCCCAGGCCCAGATCGATACGGCCGGGATGCAACGAGGCAAGCGTACCGAACTGCTCGGCGATCACCAACGGCGAGTGATTCGGCAACATGATGCCGCCGGAGCCCACGCGGATGGTCCTGGTGCCGCCGGCCACGTAGCCGATGACGATCGCGGTTGCGGCGCTGGCGATTCCCGGCATGTTGTGATGC